>CAZHZB010000033.1:0-9059 GCA_964537045.1 uncultured Candidatus Bathyarchaeia archaeon
CCTATTTCAGTTGAAGAACCGGCTGGTTTGATGGAAAAAAAGAGAAGACAGGCTACTGTTAACAGGCAGATGGCGATCATGACAGCGAGTTTCCTGAGGTTCAAAACTTCCCTACTCCCCTTTTTGAGTTACAGTGACCCTACGTAAAAAGATACGATTGAATGACAAGCGCATAGAGGCAGATAAACAGAACGCGCATTTATCCCTTTATGCTAATGACAACTTTTTCCGCCTTTGTTCATAGCGAGATTGACATTGAAAACCGCCAACGAAGCAAATATCGCTTCCTCGGTCCTCACGGTTTCAGTACCCTGACAAGGGATAGTGTTGACAACGAAATCTGCAACCTCTTCCAGTCGAAGCCCTTCGCGGGCAGCAACTTCGTTCAATCCAACGGTCGGAGCTCCGAAAACCACGAGAACACGACTAGCCGAAGCCCAACTATCAGTCAATCGTTCCTTCAAACTGGCAAATGGCGTACCGTACTTCGACGTGCAAATCGTCACATCGAAGCCTCCACTTTTCAGCATCTTGCCGAGAGAACGCTTCTCCACTGCAACGGTGTACCCCCAATATGATGGGGCCGCATTGCGATCTGCAGGTTCAACCTCAACAGTTTGACCAGTTCTGACAATTCTTACAGTCACACGACCGCCGGAGCTCATTTCTGCGTTTCTAGCCAAGGCTGGTTGTTCAACGCCAATATCAACAAGGGTGCCCTCCTTTGTCCTTGACAGAGCGACTCCTTCTCGATACTCACCTATTTTGAGGTTTTTGCTGTTGCGGTTTAAGGGATGATGAGGAGTTCGAAGAGGGGGGAGTATTCCCGCAAACTGCAGATCAGGACTAAGCTCGAAGAGTCTCTTCCTGAGGTATTGAGGAGTTTCCATGTACGTGAGCAGTCGGTCAATCAACTCCATGTCTTTCTTCTGGTTTGCACGCGGATCGTCCGGGTAGATGATGATTGCGTTGACCTTGAAAATCGCGGCTGCTCTTCCTATCATTCCTATCTTTGACGTTTTTTCTCTAAGATGAGGAGTGTCTGAAACAACGGAAGCAGGGATGGCGATGGACAACTCTTTCATGTCTGACCTGTCTCTTTATGTTGTGCTCTTCTAGGTCTATGTGCATTCTGCTTAAAAGCTGAGAGCATGATATGGATATTTCAGTCTTCAAGTACTGGATGAGTGTCGATTTGAAGAAACCAATCGATTTGGACAGTTTTGATGAGATCAGAAAAATCGATAAGAGCGACATGATTTCCTTTTGCATGGATGCACCCAGACATTATAGCAAAGCGGCTCAAGTGGCAACAGGATTCAAAGTAGATTTTCCCAAACCCGAAAACATAATTATCGCAGGTATGGGGGGGTCAGCAATCGGCGGAGAACTCCTCAAAGACTGGGCTCAGGACACAAGCCGTGTTCCAATCGAGGTGTGTCGAGACTATCATCTTCCTGCCTACGCAAACAAGAGCACATTAGTGTTTTGCACGAGTTATTCAGGAGAGACTGAAGAAACACTCAGCGTTTTTCTCGAAGCTCTGAAAAGAAAATGCAAGATAGTCAGCTTAAGTTCAGGCGGAGCACTCCGCGAGTTCGCCGAGAAACTCAACGTCCCGCATCTGCTGGTCCCCAGCGGGATGGCTCCGCGCGCCACTCTTCCTTACCTGTTCTTACCTTTGCCAGCGATTTTGGAGAAAATCGATTTCGCCTCCGGAGTCAACGCAGAACTAAGAGAAACCGTGAGAATCCTGAAGCAAGTCAGTGCCGAAAACTCGCCTGAAAACCAGACAAAGAACAACATGGCCAAGACGCTGGCAACGAAAATCAATGGAACAATACCGATGGTTTACGGTTTCAGATTCTATCGAGCTGTTGCCCAACGCATGAAAACACAGATCAATGAAAACAGCAAGAACTTGGCAAAATGGGAATACTTCCCTGAACTCAACCATAATGAAATCGTAGCCTGGGAAAAGGCAGAGGAATTCGCTTCACATGTCTCAGTCGTCTTTGTCCGTGATGCAGACGAGCCTGAGGAAATCAAGAATAGAATCGAATTCACGAAAGAAACGATCAACAAAACATCCGCCAAAACTTTTGAAGTGTGGAGCAAAGGAAATAGCAAGATTGCCAGAATGTCGTCAATAATATGCACTGGAGACTTTGCAAGCGTTTACCTTGCTGTGTTGCGAGGTGTTGATCCAACGCCAGTCAAAACCATTTCTATCTTGAAAGAAAGGCTCAAACAGACTGGAGTGAAGGAAAAGACAGTTCGAGAATTGAGGAAACTAAGCAAGGGTTAGATGCGGGTCTAAGCTTTTTCAGAGATGAATTCAGCAAACAGTTTCTCAGCGGGGTCAAGTGCCATCATCTGCGGCGGATGCTTGAAGGCGTAAGCACAAATGGGCAATACTGCGCCTTTCAACTTTCTGTCCATGGCCAATTTTACAGCGCGTATCAAATCCAATAGCACTGAACCCGCGTTAGGCGCATCAACTGTAGATAGTTTTAGGTCTATCTGCATCGGTACGTTACAGAAGTAAACACCTCGGATCCAGAAGTAGCTGTCGCGTCTGTTCTGCATGAAATCAACGTAATCCGTCGACCCTGCGACGACGGCAGCAGGGTAGGGTAAAGCAGCCTCAATTGACTTGGTTTTCACGTTGCGCTTGATGTCCTTCATTCTTTCATGAGTGTCAAGAGACTCTGCGCCTCCACCAACATCGAGCTGGTAGGTTTCTGTGATACGCACGCCGCTCATCGAAAGCAGATTTAGAAGAGTCTTGTGTAGAGTCGTCGCTCCCACTTGATCGATCAGGTCGTCACCCACAAGCGGAAGCCCTGCAGCCTCATACTTCTTCGCCCAAGCAGGATCGCTAGCAATGAAACTGGGTGTAACGTTAACAAAAGCACAGCCAGCCACCATCGATTGTTCAGCATACCATTGCGAAGCCTTTGACGCACCGCCCGGAAGCAAGTTCATCACGATGTCTGCCTCGCTTTCCTTCAGAATCATCGCAACGTTCGCGTCCTGATGACTACTGATGTGAACAACGCTCTTCGCGTACTCGCCCAAACCGTCCAGAACTGGCCCCTTGTTCACCAGAACATTCGACGGGGGCAAATCAACGACTCGTGGAGCATCGTTCGGCGAGGCAAAGATGGCTTCCGATAGGTCCTTTCCGACCTTCTGTTCATCAACGTCGAAGGCAGCAACAACTTCAATGTCTTTCGGGCGAAAGCCGCCCAAAACATAGTTCTTGAGCCCAATGGAGTCTGCGTCTTTCACAGCGTCGCTGTAATACTTCAAACCCTGAACCAAGGCCGAAGCACAGTTACCTACACCCACTAAGGCCACCCTTATCTTCGACAAACACTGACACCTTATTGCAAGCTCTTATTTATCAAACCTTAAAAAAGGCTACGCTGTTCCTCCCAAATAACGCAGATTTCGATCCCTAAAACAGATTCATTTTTCCGATACGGCCTTCGTGAATTCGGTCACGAGCCTTATTGTGTTCTTCAGATCATCGATATGAATGATTGAAACTGGCCCATGAATGTATCTGCATGGCACCGCCACAGTCCCGCTTGGCACACCGGCTTTTGTCAGGTGTATTGCTCCTGCATCTGTCCCGCCTACCGGAACTTTCTTGAATTGAAAAGGTATCGCCTTCTGCTTCGCAGTTTTGATCAGAGTCTTGAGGATATGAGGATGTGTGAATGTTGCCCTATCCATTATGGTTAGAACTGGCCCACCTTTTATTTTTGAAGACACGCGATCTGGCCTGGTGCCAGGAACATCCGCAACGAAGGTTCCTTCCAGCGCGAGTCCAATGTCAGGTTCCACTTGCCAAGCGGCAGTCCTTGCTCCTCGGATTCCCAGCTCTTCCTGCACTGACCCTACTGCCACGACGTTGTACGGAGAATCTTGCAGGGCCTTGAAGGTTTCTGCAAGAACGACGCAACCAGCACGGTCATCAAGTGCCTTGCCTCTGAAGTATCCGTCTCCTAGATCCATAAATTCGACATCGAATACGCCCATCATGCCAACGTCTGCGCCTTTCATGTTTGCTTGCGCAATGTTGTCTGCGCCTATGTCGATGAACAAGTCTTCTTTGGGAACAATCTTGTTCTGCTCGTCCGTTGTCATGATGTGAGGAGGTTTGGTGCCTATTATTCCTCTGATGAAGCCTCTCTCACCTTTGAAAACAACTCTCTGTCCCGGCATGATGTTGTTGGTTATGCCCCAAGTGTCAAAGCGCAAGAAACCACTGTCTTCGACGTAAGTAATCATGAAGCCCACTTCATCCATGTGAGCAGAAAGCATTACCCTGGGGTAACCCTTTTTCCCTTCATGGTAAAACATTACATTTCCAAGCTTGTCGCCTTGAGTTTCGTCCGCGCACTTTTCAAGCTCCTTCCGCAAGATGTGGACGACTTCGTCCTCGAGTCCTGAAGGGCCGAAAGCGTTTGATAGTTTTTCGAGAAGCTGAATCTCCCTAGTCAAGCATTGCACCAGCTTCCTTTTCACGCTGTCATCAGCCTTAAGGTTTACCCCAACAACAACTGACTAGAACCAACGGACCTTGCACGTGTTAAGAAAACGAGTCATTGCATCCCATACCTTTTCTTGATGCTATTCATGGCTTTTCTGAAGGCTTGTGCAACATCAAGATCGTAAGCAATTGCCAACTGCAATAGTTTGATCAACACATCTCCTATATCATCTTCGATTCGGGCCATGGCTTCCTTTCTTTGTATGGGTTCTCCCCTTTTTCTATCGGACAGATTGAGTTCTGCATTAATGACGTCTCTTGCTAACTCGCCAGTTTCTTCGCTCAGATGAGTGAAGATGTAAAAGTGGTCGTCTATCCTTTTCCATTTCTTATCCCAATCTTCGAGGAATTTCTTCACATCCCCTTGAGCTTGTCTAATGGTTAGATCCTTCGCCAAGTCGACACCTATTTCATCGTTGTCTTGAAGAATCCTAAAACGTTTGCGACTTTCAGCAGGCGTCTCGACTGACGGTGACGACTCAGTCTCAATTCGTATGACCGGTCTTTACAGCGGATAAGCTAGTAAGATTAAAGTTGCAGATATGTTTACTTAAGGAGAAGGTTGGTAGAATGGCAGAGGAAGGCAAGTCATCTGACAAGTTCACAGCGGTTAATGAATTGGCCCGTCGCCGGGGCTTCTTCTGGCAGTCGTACGAGATATATGGCGGCGTAAGCGGTTTCGTGACCTACGGCTTGCTAGGCGCCAGATTGAAGCAGAATATCGAGAAGAAAATCAGACAAATGTTCGTTAACAGACTCGGGATTCTCGAGGCCGAATCACCCATAATAACTCCTGCCGAAGTCTTCGAAGCTTCAGGACATGTCACCCACTTCAAAGAACCACTGGTCGAGTGCAAGAAATGCGGAAAGAGATTCAGAGCAGATCACTTGCTCGAAGAATCTGCAGGAATGAGTGAAGCAGAAGCAGAGAAGTTGACTCTCGAAGAAATAGGCGAAGCAATAGAGAAGAAGAACATCAAATGTCCCGACTGTGGCGGATCGTTCGGCACACCGGAAACGTTTCTTACAATGTTTAAAACCACAATTGGCCCATATTCAAAGGCAGTCGGCTATGGAAGACCAGAAGCCGCGCAAGGCATTTTCGTAGAGTTCAATCGCTTCTTCGGTTTGGCAAGAGAGAAACTTCCCTTCGGCGTCTTGCAGATCGGACACGCCTTAAGAAACGAAATCTCACCGAGGCAAGGATTGATAAGACTGCGAGAATTCACGATAACCGATCTAGAGTTTTTCTACGATCCTGAACATCCCGACTGTTACATCTTGAAAGATGTCGAAAACGAGAAGCTACACCTTCTCACGACAGAGAAGAGACAGAAGAACTCGGAAGAAATCACACAAGTCACGGTTAAAGAAGCATTGAGCAAGGGACTCATCAAACTGGAATGGCAGGCTGTTTTCATGGCGTATGCCAAGAAACTGCTCGTTGAGCTGGGAATTCCTGAAGACAAACAGAGATTCATAGAGAAGTTTCCATGGGAGAAGGCTCACTACTCAAGCCAGACCTTCGACCAACAAGTCCTGGTTGACCGTTGGGGCTGGGTCGAGGTTGCTGGACACGCTGACAGATCAGATTACGACTTGAAGAGTCACATGGAACACAGTGGTCAAGACATGCGAGTTTTCAAAGAATATGAAAAACCAGTGGAAAAAGAAGAGTTGACAATGAAACCTATAATGGCCAAGCTTGGACCGATCTTCAAAGGCGAAGCCGCAAAAGTGGCAGGACTTCTTGCCAAAGTTGACGTGAAAGAACTTGAGGCTTCGCTAAAAGACACTGGATACTACATGCTTGGAAAATTCAAGATTCTTCCCGACCATGTTGACATTCAACGCAAGAAAACAGTCGAGAGAGGGAGACACTTTATTCCTCACGTCGTCGAACCCAGTCTCGGCTCAGACAGACTTCTATACGTCGCTCTCGAATACGCGTATCAAGTGAAGGAAGACCGAGCGATCTTGGCCTTCCCAAGAGACATCGCCCCCATTCAAGTTGGGGTTTATCCTCTCATGAGCAAAGACGGACTTGTCGAGAAAGCGATTGAGATACACACCATGCTGGTCGACGAGGGTTTTCTAACGGAGTACGACGAATCAGGTTCGATTGGCAGAAGATACGCTCGCGCGGACGAGATAGGAACCCAATTGGGAATCACAGTGGACTATGACACTCTTGGCAACAACACTGTCACAATACGTGATCGTGACTCATGGAAACAGGTAAGAACAAAAATCGATGACTTACCCAGGTTCCTACATCAGTACTTCCGGTACAAAATAAGTTTCGACCAGCTCGGCACGTCTGTTTGAGCATAATCCTTCGCTAACTTTTTTAAGAGTACAGCATACTTAGGGTAAGACAAGTTTACCCTTAGTTTTGGAGCGGGAAAGTTTGGTCCTACCAGCAGAAACCGAAGAACGAGTGAAAAGGAGAGCGCTCAACGTTTGCCAAGAACATCTACGGAGAGTTCAGGATCAGACCAGAAAAGTCCCCCAGATGATAGAATCCTTCATGAAAAGCGACAAAGAAAAGGCCAAGGAACTCTTCAACGAAATAAGAAACGGGGAAGAGGAAGTAGACAACGCTAGAAGACTTGTTTCTCAAGAACTGGCCGAGATAGGGGCAATCTTGCTCAGCAGGGAAGATTTTCTCAGATTCACAAATTTGACCAGCGAAATAGCAGACTTCTCTGAAGGCATAGCTTTCCGATTGAACGAAATCACTAGTCACCGCTGGAACGTCTCGATGGAAATAAAGAAGGATTTACTCAGACTTTCGGAAGCGGTTTTCGATACAGTACTGCGACTCAGAGAAACGGTTATGGTTCTAAACTATGGCACGTCCAAAACGATGGAAAAGGCGAAGGACGTCGAAATTGCTGAACGCAAAGTAGACGCGATCTATCGTGAACTTGAGATTAAAATCCTGACCACCAAAATGGACCTTCCGGCTCTGATTCTATTGAGAGATGTAATCCAACTCTTGGAAGACTCCGCAGACAAAGCAGAGGATGCAGCTGATGCCGTGCGAATTCTTTCCTTCATTATGTAGCAGGCGAGTCAGCTGATGCCCAGGAAAATCGGAGTAGAACTCATCGAGAACTTCCTAGTCGTGTGGAACCCAACAGAAGGATCAGAACTCTACAAAAGAGGTTTCTACGGGAAACCACTGGGAATTGCCAAACCAAAAGTCCCTGAATTTAACGTGCCGTTGATTCTTGACCTGATGGAAGGTTTGTACCTGCTGGAAAAAGAGACAATAACAGTGTACGAAGGACCAAAGAAAACTAAAGTCGGATTGAGAAAACTCCGCAAAATGGCAAAGAACCTGTACGAAGAATTCGATGAGAAATACTCGGTCTACCATGATCTTAGAGAAAACGGATTGATCGTCACGCCGGGGATAAAATTCGGATGCGATTTCGCTGTCTACAAACATGGTCCAGGCGTTGAACATGCACCTTACATGGTTTCCGTCAAGAAAGCTGAATCTATGATAACAGCCACAGAAATTGTCAAGGCAGGAAGACTCGCAACGACTGTGAGAAAACGTTTCATAATCGCAACCCCAAGCTCGGAAAATGGAAAAGGAAGATATCTGATTTTCAAGTGGTTCAGAGCCTAGACCTGTTTGGCAATTGCCAGAATCCTGAACGTTTCCTTGCCAGGAAGCTTGAAGTCAGCTGCGTCTTTGGCGTTCCAGTCGAACGCACCAGCCAGTTCGAAACCGTTGTCTTCCAAGTACTTCTTTATTTCAGGCAGAGTGTAGCATCTCACCTTGTGAGTTTCATTGAAAGTCTCTGCAGTTCTCTTGTGCACCTCGATGAAGTTGAAGTTCATTGTCAGTATGTTGGTCTGCGGGTCGAAGTCTGACTCCGAAAGCCGATATAGCACAAAGTCCTCTTCTTCAACTCTGAGCCAAGTTTGATAGGGTGAAGGTCTTATGCCTCCGACGTTCCAGAATTCGAAAATGAACAGACCCTTAAGGGTCAGATGCTTCTTCAGTCCCGCAAAGAGTCTGGTTAGGTCTGTATAGGTTAGTAGGTAGCCAAAACCGCCAAACGCGCATATTGCACAGTCAAACCTTTTGCTGAGGTCTAGTTTGCGCATGTCCTGAACAATGAATTCGACGTTGGAGCCTTCTTTGGAAGCTTTGCGCTTGGCTAGTTCAATCATTCTTTTTGAGATGTCTATCCCAGTGACAGAGTAGCCGCGTTCTGAAAAAAGAAGAGAATGTGAGCCCGTTCCGCAGCCAACGTCGAGAATAGTCATCGGTCTTTTTTTGCAGAACTTTTTGAAAAGCTTCTCGAAAGCGTCTGCTTCCTGCTTGTAATTCACGATTCCCTTGTAGATCAAATCATATCGTTGAGCGAATCTGCCGTACACACCCATTGTTGACGCCTTCTGAAAGTGGTCATTATTGTCGAGATTTAACGATTTCGCAGATCTCCTGTTCGAGCGTGGGCATCGTCTTTGG
>CAZHZB010000034.1:0-8761 GCA_964537045.1 uncultured Candidatus Bathyarchaeia archaeon
ACCACTATGGCAATCAGAACTAGGCTTAGCATAACGACTATGACGTTGCTGACTCCTCGCCTGTCGTGTCTAAGTCGTATAGTACGCAGCAACATGGTTTCCTCGTGTGGTCACCACATCTATGTAGAATAGGTCGTGTGCTTCCCAACTTTTCGAGATGTTGAGCCAACGGTGTTCGCCTATCTCCAATCTATATGGAGAGCTGAAACTTTGGGAAGTATGGTTGATGTAGACTGCCGAGATGTAGATGGCGACTTTGCCGATATTTCGAAGGTAAATGTCCACGCTGTTAGTTGAGTTGTTAAACCATACGTCCTCAACTATGATGCGTTCACTCATGTTTTCACGCATGTTGGTAGTTATCACGTATGTTGCCGTTGTCGCAATTGCCATTGCAGCAACAGCGACAACTGTTAGCAGAAGATTGCTTAGAACTGGCGTTATCGCGCGTTTGTTTTTGAACATTCTGATCCTTTTTGTCATCGCTTCCCTCACAAGAATAGCTTGATTGCCAAGTAGCCGCAGATCATGAGAATCAGGCTATGCTTTAATCCAGCGTTGATAGTTCCCTCTCCCATTTTTCCTGCTACGAGTCCTCCGAACAAGGATTGGACTACGGTCATGTGGAAGAATAATCGTTTTATTGCTTCAGGCGGCATCACAGCGGTCCCGAGCATCGGCAGTTGCTCTGTGCTGACGAAGAAGGATTTGAAGAGTAACACGATTGTGAAGATGAAGACGAAGAACGCTACGTAGACTATTGCTGTGTAAGGTCTGGTTTGAGTGCGACGTTCTTTGTCAAGCAAGAGAGTGGTCTGTATGAACTTTCCCATTGGGTCAAAGACTTTTTCAACATGCCCACCCGAGCGACTGGCCTCAATTATCATAGGCACGGTCCTCTGCATCAGTACGGTGCTGACGCGTTTGCCAAGAGCAAGGAGTGCCTCTTCAAAACTCATTCCCCAAGAAATCTGTGTAGTCATTTTTCTCAGTTCTGCGGTAAGTGGACCGTAATCTCTTTTTGCAGCATCTTCCAGAGCCTGCGGCAGCGTCATTCCGGTTTCTTGAGCTTGAACTATGCTTCTGAAAAGATCTGGTAAATGCTCGTCTACGGCTTTCCTCCACTGGTAGTCGAGATACGTTAGAATGGCAGGTGGAAAGACTGCAGCGATTATTGCGAAGAACACTGCTTCATCGAACAATGAATTTCCCCAATACGTGAGAAGACCGAAAACGATTATGGCCGATGCTGACGCAGCCGATACGGCCCATGTGATTTTCTTCACTTTTCTCTCTATTTTCGGCATTTTCGTCACCATTTTGGTGATGTTGCATCAAGAATAATCAAGAAGACTATCGCTCCCAATGGGATTCCTATGTATGTGAGCAAGTTTAGTAGAAGGTCTGGGTTGAGCAATCCAAGGTTTCCGCCGCCCAGCATGGCCATTACCGTGAGCATGATTACCAACATCAACGGGCCGGTCAGGAGTATGGCCACATAGAATTCTGACAACATGGACAGCGTATCTGAATACTTCTTTAGGCTTATTCGTTTCAGTTTCATGTACTGAGTTGACTTATCACGTAGATAGGCCGCCAAGTTGCCACCTGAGTGGATCGTTGATATCAAACCTTCCAGCATTTCTCGGAATCTTTCTGAAGGCATGTGTTTTGACGATTCTGACAAAGCAGAGATAATGTCTGAACCGAAGAGATTCACGTCTCTCACTATGTCTTTTGCTTCCGACGACACAGCCAAAGGCACTGAGAGATTCGAAAGCGATTTGAAGATGCTTTCAGGGGAAACGCCAGCGCTTGTCAGTATCGCCATGTATCCTGTGGTAAAGGGTAGTTCATCTTCAAGCTGTCTTTTGATCGTATCTGCGCGATATATAGGATAGCCGTAGAAGGTGATAATTGTAAAAGCAACAGCGAACAGGGCGCCGCCGAGCCCAAATAGAAAGGCAGGCAAAATTGGTATGCCGAATGCAGAGAACAGCAGACATGGAAGCACTGTCACGGTGACAAGAGAGACTAAGATCGTGCAGAAAATCGTTAAATTGACGTAGGCTTTGAAGTTCAACTTGAGACCTGACTTCTGCAAGTTTTTATCAAGATCTTTGAAGAGTGGAACACAACGTTCCGCTCTATCTCCAATCAGCCGGTAGGCGATAGTTTCCAGACTATCGAATACGTTCTTAGATTTCTCTTGTCTCGTTTCCGAATTGTCTTTTTGTGATTTTGCAGATGCAGAGCTAAGCTTTGACCTGAGACGACCAATGATTATCTTGATTTTGTCGGATAATCTTGGGCCCATTCTCATTTGATGCCAACTCTCGCCTTTTGGAAGACTCGTTCCGGGCTGGCATAATATTCTCTGATGATGTTCGCCACGTCCGTGTATCGCCTAATGCCTACGCGAGCCATCCATTCAAGAACAGCCTGTCTCCTGTTGAGCTCGCGCTTTACTTCTTCCTCACTTATGCCTAGCTTGTTCACCTGTTTCTCCAAAAGTGCACTCTTACCTGAAGACACAAACTTGTCAAATCGAAGGTTCCAATTGAAGATCTCTTCAGTTCGAATACTGGTCTTTTCAGGATTTAGCCCCAATACTTCTGTGGCTGTGTTGACTCTTCTTGCTGGTCTTCCTTCAATCTCCGTCCTTCCCATGACCATGATGACATTGGTCATTGCGATGAGCGTCTTTGGGATGTTCATCGGTTCGGATTCCAGCCGGTTTATGGCGGCCTCGACTGATTCTGCGTGCAACGTACACATGCCCAAATGCCCGGTTGCCATTGCTTGGAAGAGCGTGTAGGCTTCTTCACCCCGGACTTCTCCAACGATAATGTAATCGGGCCTTTGTCTAACGGCGGCTTTCAGCAGATCGAATAAGGTAATTGTACCGCTTCTCTTGTCTTCGCGACCGAAACCTAGTCTTACGACTGACGGAATCCAGTTTTCATGTGGCAGGTTGAGTTCTTGTGTGTCTTCTACACTGACTATCTTCATCTCAGGTTTGATGAACATTGATAGACAGTTGAGCATGGTTGTTTTTCCAGACGCTACTCCACCGGCTACAAGGACTGAGGCTCTGTTTTCTATAATGTACCACAGATACGCGGCCATTTCTGGGGAAATTGTTTTGAAGGCAATCAGATCTGAGATCGTGAGGGGGTCCACTCTGAAACGTCGTATTGTGAATGTTGAACCTCTTCTGGTGACCTCGTTCCCATAGGTGAGTTGGATTCGGCTGCCGTCTGGAAGTGAAGCATCCAACATCGGTGATGCAATGGATATGTTTTTCCTAGACAAGTATGCCATGCGAATTATGAAGGAGTCGAGTTCGGTCTCCTCTTTGAATACAATGTTTGTGGGTATAGACTCGTACATCCTGTGCCAAACGTAGATTGGGATGTTAACTCCATCCGCGGAAATGTCTTCGATCAGATGGTCTTTCATCAAAGGATCGATTTTGCCGTAGCCAACGAAATCCCTGATGACGTAGTAAACAAGTTTGTCGATAGCTTCTGGGGCGACCTTCATTCGATGCTTCTTTATTGTTTCCTTCGTTTTCTCTCGAAGATAGTTTCCAGCTTTCTCTCTAGTTTCAATATCCTTCAAGTTAACGTCTACTTCTTCCATCAGAAAACTCTTCAAGTCTTTCAGCTGTTTCTCTTCTTCCTTCTGAAAAGTCGGCTCGATGATTTCATAACGTGTCTTGTGGGTTTCGGGATCTTTTACTATGGCAGCGTAAACATAGGGCTCTTGTATCGGGTAGGCCTCTTTGAACATTGTAGGCTTCTTGGCTTCAGTGTCTATGACTATGCCAACTGGCGTCTCCTCTGCAATCTTTGCTTGCTTCTTGGCTTCTGTCGTAGTTTGCACTGTCCTTTGAGGTTTAGAGTCTCTAATGGTTTGGAATATATATGGTATATTGAGTCTTAATAAGTTATATGCACGTATAATCCTTAGCACACTTAACATGCATCACATTTAAAAGAAACAAAGGTTCAAATATCATCTTGAGGGCAACAATTGGGTTCAACAACAGGAGACGCCGAACGCGCAAGAAGACCGAAACTTCCGAAAAGCCGACTGCTAAGAAAACCCAGAAAGAAGATCAAATATGCCAGCGACGGCGGGAAAAGGTCGAAAATCAGGAGTTCTTCACGAAATCGTGGAAAAAACGTCTGCCCGAAGTGCGGTTCAACCAACGTGTTCTGGGCTTCAGGTCTGCCTCAAATATGGTCTATATGGGAATGCAGGAACTGCGGCTACCGTGGGGCTTTCATGGTCAGAAACGTCGAAATTGCTGGAAGATTGAAAAGCGGTCTCCAGAAGAGAATCATCAAACGTTGAAATCTGCTCACTTCAACCGCTTGGACGACTCTTGTGTAAATCAGAGGTCTACGTAGATATTAGAACTGAAAGACTCGCACTGTGGAATGTATTCCTGAGGAGATCGTAGACTGACGGTATTCCCACGTACAAGCGGGTGTAGACTGATGCTGCCAAAAGCCCTATTGTAAGTGTGATCAGTATGAGATCGCCTTTGTGCATCTTGAGAACGTAGAGATTGGTGCGATTCTTAGTGGCTCCCCAAGCACGGGATTCCATTGCTTCAGCAAGTTCTAGGCTTCTGCGTATCGCGCTAACGATTAGGGGTATGAGAATTGGGATGTAGTTTCTGATTCTCTTTAGAAAGTTGCCCTTTTCCAGTTCCAATCCTCTTGCTTTTTGTGCGTCCATGATCGTCTGTGCTTCCTCAGCCAATACGGGCACGAAACGCACCGCGGTTGTGAAAGCGAAGACGAACTCGTAGGGCACGTGCGTTTGTTCAAGAGCTAAACCCAGATGATCTGGCGAGGTTGTGAGGAAGAACACTGAAAATGATTCCACGAGCACGATGAACCTCAGCGTCAAGGCTACGGCACTCTCGATGTTCTTGGGCACCAAAACGTAGTTTGCTGCGATAAAAGAGAAGACGAAGTTCGTCAAGAAAATTACGAGAGCTAGAAAGGCTGCTCCTCGCATCGATCGCAACCATTCGCGTCTGACTCCTGCCAAAAGGACGAAGGGAATCTGGATCAAGAAAAGTGCTATCAGGGGCAACAGCTCCGAGAACATTATCGCAGCGACAAAGATCGCGCAGACATAGATGAATTTTATCCTTGGGTCTAGGTTGTGAATCGGCGAATAGACTTTTCGAAACTTCAGTCCACTGAAAACGCTCATCTACGGTTTTTCTCCATGAGGCCTAGGAGAATTCTTTGCGCTTCGTAAACATCAATTATGTTCCTAGGCAGGTCTAGTTCGGGCAGGTCAAGAAAGATTTGGGCTATTTGTGGCGGTACAATTGACGCTTTTTCGAGAGTAACGCTGTCCGTTAGGGTTTTCTGCGCCTCTCCATCAGCGATGATTTCACCGTCAAGCATCAGCAGTACTCGCGGATTGCATTCCGCTACAAATTCGACGTCATGCGTAACCATGATAATCGTTTTGTCTTGTGTTCTCATTTGCAGTATGAATTGTCTGAGTTTCTCCTTTTGTTCATGATCTTGACCTATGGTCGGCTCGTCGAGGATTAATATTCGGGGATCCCATGCCAGAACTGACGCGAGTGCCACGCGTTTTCTTTCTCCACCGCTCAGCATGAACGGTGAGGTCTTCCTGTACTGCGAGAGTGAAAGAAGATTTAGCGCCCAAGTTATCCGTTTCTCGATGACGTCTTCTTTAAATCCAAAGTTCCTTAATGCGAAAGCGATTTCCTCTTCAACAGTCTCGCAAAAGAGTTGATGATCTGGGTTTTGAAAGACGAATCCAACGTTTCTTGCCAACTTAGCTACGCTTGTCTTCGTGGTGTCTGTTCCGTCGACGAGGACTCTTCCTTGAGATGGTTTGAGCAGGCCGTTGAAGTGTTTGACAAGAGTCGTTTTGCCAGCTCCGTTTTGTCCCATAATAGCTATGAATTCGCCGTCAGCGATCTTCATTGATACGCCCTTTAGAGCCTCCACGCCGCTAGGATAACTGAAACGGACTCCATCTACCTCGATCATCGGTCCACAAGAACCTCCTTCAAAGTGGCTGCCATTTCTTCTGAATCAAGCGGGAGCCTCCCACCTAGTTTCATGCCACTTTTCCGCAGAACCTGATACAGTAGTGTTGCCTTCGGAATTCCTACACCGATCAGACGGGTCTCTTCTGATTGGAGAACCTCGCGAGGATCACCGTCCAAAACGACTCTTCCCTCGTTCATTACTATTATGTGATTGGTATACTTGGCAGTCAAGTCCAAGCGATGTTCTACTAAAATCACGGTTATGCCGAGAGTTCTATTTAGTTGGTGGATTACTTCAAATATTCTTCTTGCGCCTAGCGGGTCTAGGAACGAAGTCGGTTCGTCTAGAACCATTACTTCCGGCTGCATTGCCAGAACAGATGCGATGGCGACACGTTGTTGTTGTCCACCTGAAAGTTCATATGGAGCTCTCTCCCTCAGGTCGTATATTCGTGTTAGCTCGAGAGCCCAGTCCACTTTTTCTCGCATTGTTTCTCTTTTGGTTCCAAGATTTTCAAGTCCAAATGCTACGTCTTTCTCGACTGACAGAGCGAAAAGTTGGTTTTCCGGGTTCTGGAAGACGAGTCCCACGTGTTTTGCCAATTCGTGAATCGGATGCTCAGAGATGTTCATCCCGGCAACCGTTGTTTCGCCTTTCATTTCACCTTGGTAAAAGTGAGGGATCAAACCGTTGAAACATCGGCAGAGGGTCGTTTTTCCGCAGCCGCTCGGTCCAGTGATTAGAGCGAATTCCCCTTTCTCTATCTTTATGGAAACGTCTGTTATGGATTGTTTCGATCCACCAGGATAAGTGTAGGTGAGGCCTTTTGTTTCTATCACTGCCATACGATGTTTGCCTGCCCAGAATCAAGCGAGTTCTTGGTTCATTTAAGAGTAGCTACTTATTTATGGCTAGCCAATTTTTCTTTCAGAAGTGCGATACAACGTTTGAGACCGATTTCCACGTCTCCTTCGCCGTTTACACCCGCCGCCGTTGCGTGTCCTCCTCCCATTCCATGCAGGTATTCTCCCAACGGTTTTGCAATATCTCTTCCCAGATGCACTCCGGTTTGCTTGTTGAACTCTAATGAACTGCGTAGGCTGATTTCTATTCTTCCGTTCTTTGAGCCTGCAACTGCTCCAACATGAGCTCCCAGGTCGACTAGGGCTCGTGCAGCTGATGCTTCATAGGCACTTACGTGGGAAAGAGCGATTATCCAGTTGCCGACTCTGAACAGTCTCGTTCTTCTGGAAGCTTTGAGTCTTGCTACTCTTTCAGAGAAGTCCATCGGGAGAGAAAGCATTGCCAATGTTTCTTGTGCGTTGACACCAGCGTCAATCAGTTCTGCGATGTTTTTCAGTGTCGTTGAACTGGCGAGAACGAAGTGGCGTGTGTCAAAGGATATGCCTAGGAACAAGGCTTTTGCTTCATTCTCCCCGGGTTTTATTTGTGATTGTTTGTAGAAGTTGTAGACAATTTCGCATGTTGACGATGATTCCTCGTTCGTTACGGATATTCTTGCCAAATGCTCTGTATCCGGGTGGCTTGCATGATGATCCACAACAATTACGGGAGCCTTTGAATTCTTGACTTTCTCAGCCAAGCCCTCTAATTGCTGGATAGTGTTTGTGTCAAGCAGTACGATTACGTCTGCCCTTTCCACGCTTGGCTGTGTTTCAACTTCTATCGGTAAGTATTGGAGGAGATGTCTAGTGAGGCGACTGATCCCCTGAGAAGCTCCTATCTCAACTTCAATGTTTGGAACCACACTTTTCAGTAGTCCTGCGAATGCGTAGGCAGAGCAAATTGCGTCGGGATCAGCATTGTGGTGACATAGCAAAACGATGAATTTGGCGTTGAGTGTTCTGAGTAGATCGGTTATTTGTGCGAATGACATGCAAGTTCCCTCAAGTACTTCTCGGCCGACACAAATGCTTCCTTGACGGCTTCCTCGGAGATTTCTCTGACGCTAAGACCTTGCACATCAGGTGACAAGACAATGTTGACATCGACTGTCAATCTGAGGGGTTTGCTTCCTTCTGCTTCGGCGCTTATGTCGAGTGTTTCGATTTTTTTTGAAGGAATCTTCGACAGCACGTTTTTTCTGGCAGCTGCTTCGGCGATGATGCAGAGTTGCTCAACTTGTTCAGCAGTCAGCTCGGGGAGGCCCAGCTCCTGCAATTTTTCACCTGAACTGGTCAGTTAGGTGGGTGGAGAAACCGGGTTTAGTTCTTGTTGAAGCTTGGTTTGCAGATCTTTTACCTGACCTCGCAAGCGTTCTTCCTGTTTTGTAAGAACGGTGGTTCGCGTGTTGAGCAGGTCTTTTCGTTCGTTCAGTTCGGTCGTTACCTTGGCTTTCTCGGATTTGATCAACAGGGAGCCTGTTGCCTTGTATATCACTGCGTCTTCCGTCAGTTTTTGCAGTTCATCCGAGGCTTGGTTGATTTCCATTATTTCCAATTCTACCTGCTGTTTTTGCCCTAGGATTGACTGGAGTGTTTGCTGGAGTTGTTGAAGTCTGAGCAGACGCTCTTGAATTTGAGGGGGAAGTGTGGAGATTTCGTCACTCACCTTTTATCCATCCGTCTGCACAACGATAAGTTTCGTTATTAATTAACATTTTCTCATTAACCTATTCGCACAATTGCTGATGTGCTTTGAGTGTTTCGAGAACGTTTAGAATCGAGTTTATCCATCTT
>CAZHZB010000035.1:0-8432 GCA_964537045.1 uncultured Candidatus Bathyarchaeia archaeon
CGTTTCCTTCAGCCGTTACTTTTGCGACGAGTTTGGCTTTCATTCCTACTTTGACTTCTGACAGTTTGAAACCCGTCAGCCACGCAAGCACTTTGACGCCTTCCTTCAGTCTGCCTATCGCCACTGTGTAGGGTTTGTACTGTTGGAAGGTCGTGGGTCTGATCACCACGTGTGTGAACGTTTCTATCTCTGCATCGCTGCTGAGTTCAACCCAATCCAACCCGGTCGTCAAGCATTCGGGGCAGTCGACCATTGGCGGAAAATAGACTTTCTCGCAGTCTTTGCATTTGGTGGCGTACACTTTTCCTTCCTTCAAGCCTTCGTAAAACTTCAGCGTCTTACTGGTCGGGATTTCCTGAACGATCTTTATCTCTCTTGACCGTAGTGTTGGCATAGAAGACATTTCATTTTCACCTCCGCAAGATGGTCACATAACAGTAGTGACCCGTTCCGCCCACGTTGTGTGCGAGCCCGATGTTGTTCTTCAACGGAACCTGCCTTCCTTTCTCGGCTTCACCTCTCAACTGTTTCGTAAGTTCATAAATCATTGAGCACCCTGTGGTTCCGATGGGATGACCCTTCGCCTTGAGCCCACCGTCCATGTTGACGGGAATTTTTCCACCTATCTCAGTCTGCCCATCACGAAGGAGTTTGGTACCGTCGCCTCTTGCACAGAACCCAATATCCTCGTAGGCCATGATCTCGGCTATCGTGAAACAGTCATGCACGTCCGCAAAATCCACCTGGTCCACCGTCACGCCCGCAGCTTTGAAAGCTCGCTGAGAAGCCAGAACACCCGCCTCCAAACCCACATAACTTTTCCGCTTACTCAAATTCGCCGTTCCAGAAGAATATCCGATGCCTGCCACCCAAACCGGCGAGTCAACATGCAGTTCCTTCACTTTCTCCTCTGACGCAAGAATCAACGCAGAAGCTCCATCGGTCAAGGGACACGAATCATAAAGCTTCAATGGAGAAGCAATGACCATCGAATTCAAAACGTCTTCAACCGTGATTTTGTTCTGAAGATGTGCAATCGGGTTCATCGAAGCATACTTGTGATTTTTGACCGCGACCAACGCCAAATCCTCTTCTGTCGTTCCGTACTTGGCCATGTGAGCGGTCGCGTGCAACGCATAGTAAGCCGGGAATGTCACTCCGAAATTGTGGAACTCCCAGAGGTAATAGCCCGCGCGACCAATCCATTCCATCGCCGTCGGAGTATCGATCTCCCTCATCTTTTCAACGCCCAGAGCCATAGCGATGTCGGTGTGACCGCTGGCTACTGCAGAATAAGCTGTAAAGAACGCTGCGCTACCGCTTGCACACGCCGCCTCACAACGCACGAGTCCCGCACCGGTCATGCCGCAATACTCAGAAACCACTACAGCAGGAAGAAGCTCCTCATACCAAGCCCCAGCACCTACCGATCCTACGGCAACGAACGGAATGTCACTGGCATCCAAACCTGCATCTTGAAGGCAGGGTCTCACGGCTTCGAAGGCCAGTTCAGAAATGTTCACGTCCTGTCTTACCCCGAACTTGGAGTTGCCGATTCCAACAACGGCTACTTTTCTCATTTTTAGCACACCTTTCTGTCTAAAATAAGAAAAAGGGGAAGGGTAAAGCTATTTCCCTTTGAACTCTGCTTTGCGCTTGGCCATCATTGCTTCAACGCCTTCCTTGAGGTCGTCAGTCGAGAACGACAGACCCATGAGCGCTGATTCCAAGCGTAAACCAACTTCCAGAGGCACCTGCGCTCCAAAGTTCACGGCTTCTTTCGCATACTTCATTGCCACAGGCGGGCCAGCGGCCAGTTTCTTGGCGAGTTCTCGAACCTCGTCTTTCAATTTGTCAAAGTGCACTACCTTGTGCACGAGTCCTGCTTTCAATGCTTCGTCAGCCTTCAGCCTCGTTCCGAGCATAACCATTTCCTTAGCTTTGGGAAATCCAACCGTTCGAACGAGCCTCTGGGTTCCACCCCAACCAGGTATGAGTCCCAGCTGGATCTCTGGGCTTCCAAGTTCCGCATGCTCTGCTGCGATTCTGAAATCGCACGCCAGTGCCAGTTCCAATCCGCCTCCGAGGGCGAAGCCGTTGATCGCTGCGATGACGGGCTTTGACATTTCTTCTATCTTTCCAAACGTTTTCTGTCCCGCTCTCGAAAACTCTTCAGCCTTGACTGGTGTAGCCTTGGGGAACATTGTCACGTCCGCGCCTGCGCTGAATGCTCGGTCACCATCACCGGTTACTACGACGCATTTGACGCTCGGGTCGTTTTCCGCCGTGTTGAGCATATCTCCTAGCTCTTCGATTAAAACGTCGTTGAAAGCGTTCAATCGGTGAGCTCTGTTCAGTATGATCCAAAGGGTGTTCTCTTCTCTTTCTATCTTGATGGTTTCGTATGCTTTACTCACTTTTTCACCGACTTCATTTTTCCTTCCATGAGCATATATGACTTTTCATGTTTCTAGTACTTGCTAAGCAGGTACTTGAGCACTTGCAGTCGTTGGATCTCGCTGGTTCCCTCGTAGATTTCCGTGATCTTCGCGTCCCGATGATATTTCTCGACACGATATTCGCCGAAGTATCCGTACCCGCCGAGCGTCTGAATCGCGGCGTTCGTAACTTCCATAGCAATGTGTCCTGCATAATACTTGGCCATGGCTGTTGCCATCGCGTCTAGTTTTCCTGCGTCGACCAACGCTGCGGCTTTGTATGTGAGTAGTCTCGCTGCTTCTATCTTCGTTGCCATTTCAGCCAGTGTGAGACCTATGGCTTCATGCTGGAGAATCGGCATGCCGAACGCTTCTCTTTGCTTCGCGTATTTGAACGCGATTTCCCATGCACCCTGCGCCATGCCGACTGCTTGGGCGGCAACTCCCGCTCGAGTTTTGTCAAAGAATTCCATGGAATAGTAGAATCCCTTGTTGAGTTCGCCAACGATGTTCCAGTCGGTCACCTTCACGTTGCTGAAGTTGAGTTCTCCGGTTATTGAGGCTCTGATTCCCATTTTGTTGTGGAGTTTGGTGGCTTCCAGTCCTGGTGTTTCTTTTTCGACCACGAACAGCGTTTCTCCGCGATGTGTGGGTCTGATTTTTGTGTCTGTTTGAGTCAGAACGACAATGAAGTCTGCGACGGTGGCATTTGTAATGAAGGTTTTTTGCCCGTTTATCCACCATTCGTTTCCGTATTTTGTGGCGGTTGTTTCCATGCGGTTTATGTCGCTTCCGCTTACGTTTGGTTCTGTGAAAGCCGCAGCTGACATGAAGTCGCCCTTGCATATTGGAGGCAGATACTTTTCTTTTTGTTCTTTCGTTCCGTGTGTCATGATGAATTCGCTGCCGAAGTTGCTGCTGGATATTGCGACGCCTAGGGATGAGTCTCCGCGGCACATTTCTTCGATCACGATGCACACTTCAAGCAGTCCTGAGCCTTGTCCGCCGTATTCTTCTGGGAACATCATGCTCGTGAAGCCTAGTTTTGCGGCTTTCTTGTAGAGTTCCATCGGGTATTCTTCTTTTTTGTCGAGCTCTAGTGCCAGTTCAGGTTTGAACTCTTTCTGGCAGAATTCTCGCACAGCGCTTTTGATGTGAGTCTGTTCTTCGTTCAACTCGAAGTTCATTTATACAACCCCTTTCCAACCTTTTTTCCAGTAAAGCCTTTGCTCACGTACTCCTCGAGCAGTGGGCAAGGCTTGTACATTTCCATGCTATACTTCGTGTAGAGTTCTTTAAGCTTGTTCACAACGACGTCTAAGCCCATTCGGTCAGCGTATTCGCATGGTCCAGAGGGCCAGAACGTGCCTAGCTTCATTCCAGCGTCGATGTCTTCTGGGTTTGCGGCGTCGTCGTGGATCAGCCACGCTGCTTCGTTTGCGGCGACCGCCCATGATCTTTCGACGTCGTATTCGTCGAGCATGTTGAAGGGTATTCTTGGTCTTCCTTTTGTCCAGTCGTAGAAGCCTGTGCCTGTTTTTTGTCCGAATTTGTGTTCTTTGATGAGCGGTCCGATGATTTCTTCGCAGGGTTTGAAGCGTTCACCGTAAGCTTCGTACAGTATTCTTCCTACTTCGTAGGCTATGTCCAGACCGACGAAGTCGGCCAGTTCGAACCAGCCCATTGGGAAGCCGCCTGTGTACTTGACTGAGGAGTCTATTCCTTCTTTTGTTGCTTCTCGGCGTTGGAATGCCCAGAAGGCCTCGTTGAAGACTATTCCAAGGATGCGGTTAACTATGAAACCGCGGACGTCTTTCCTGACGATTATTGGCGTTTTTCCAAGTTTCTTTGAGAGTTCAAATAGCGTGTTGATGGTCTCTTGGTTCGTGTTCTCTCCCTTTATTACTTCGACCAGCTGCATCATCAGCGGTGGGTTGAAAAAGTGCATTCCCGCAACCTTGTTCGGGCGTTTGGTTGCTTTTCCCATTTCTGTTATACTCAGTGTTGAAGTGTTAGATGCGAGAATTGCTTGCAGAGGTGCCGCTGCGTCGAGTGCGGAGAATACTTTTCTTTTGAGATCCATGTTTTCGGGGACCGCTTCTATTGCCAGATCGATGTCTTTGGCTGCTTCTTGATAGCTTGTGGTTGTGTGTATTCTTGCCATTGCTGCATCTGCGTCTTCTTTTCTGATTCTTTTCTTTTCAACGAACTTGTCCAAGCTCCATTTGATTTTTTCCTTAGCTTTTTGGAGAAGTTCATCATTGATGTCAATCATTGTGACTTCATGTCCGTTCATGGCTAGTAGTTCAGCAATGCTGTGGCCCATTGCTCCAGAGCCTACGACTGCTGCTTTTTTCGGCTTTTCAGTTGCCAAAATGGTTCCTCCTTACGGTTAATCAATACTTGGAAACGTATTAAAACTTTTGAACTGCCCGTCCATTTTTGCAGGCATAGGCAAAAAGATGGAAAAAGTGGTTATTGCAGCTTCATCAGATAGTTGGCTATTGTCAACTTCTGAATCTCGCTCGTTCCTTCGTAGAGTTCTGTGATCTTTGCGCAACGATGGTATCTTTCTACGTGATAATCTGCAAGATAGCCGTAGCCTCCGAAGACTTGGATTGCGTCATCTGTGACTTCCATTGCTACGCGACCTGAGTATGCCTTAGCCATAGAAGTTGCTACAGGATTCGGTTTTTCCTTGTCATAGAGCCATGCTGCCTTGTACATCATCAGCCGTGCGGATTCTATCTTCCACGCCATTTCTGCAAGTTTGAAGCCTACGCCTTGAAAGTTGATTATTGTCTGACCGAACTGCTTTCTTGTCTTTGCATAAGCCAGAGCCCTGTCAAACGCGCCTTGGGCCATTCCAACTGCCTGAGCTGCTACGGTGATACGTGTTCCGTCGAAGAGTTCCAGTGTGTAGTAGAAGCCTTTGCCTAAATCTCCGATGACATTGGTTTCAGGAATTTTCAAATCAGCGAACGAAAGCGAGCCTGTGACGCAAGGTCTGATACCCATTTTGCCGTGAAGCTTTGTTGCGTCCAGTCCGCACATGCCTTTCTCTGCTACGAACAGGCTTTGTCCTCTGTGTGACGGCTGAGCGCTGGGGTCTGATTGGCATAGAATAATGAAAGTGTCGGCTGTTGTGGCGTTTGTTATGAACTCTTTGGCACCGTTTATCACCCATTCATTCCCACACTTTACGGCGGTCGTGTCCATACGCGTGATATCGCTACCATGTTCAGGTTCAGTGAACGCTGCAGCAGCGATCTTGTCGCCTTTTGCCATAGGTGGGATGTACTTCTTCTTCTGTTCTTCGTTTCCATGCTTCAAGAGCACGTCTGGAATCATGAGGTTTCCAAGCGATACCGCAACTCCGAGTCCCGGGTCTGTGCGGCACATCTCTTCTACTACAAGGCAGTCTTCGAAGACTCCGTAGCCTTGTCCATCGTATTCCTGCGGTATGCGCATGCTTGTGAAACCCAACTGTGCAGCTTTTTTGTAGATCGCCATTGGAAATTCTTCTTTCTGATCGAACTCTAAGGCAAGTTCTGGAGTGAATTCTTTTGCGCAGAATTCGCGGATGGCTTTGACTATTTCCTTCTGTTCATCGTTCAGTTTAAATTCCAATATTATTCTCTCCTTTCTATCACACTTTTTTTGTTTGAACCTCAGATATTTTGTTTTTCAGTGCTGGTACTACTTTGAAAAGGTCTTCGACTACGCCGTAGTCTGCGAAACTAAAGATCGGAGCTTTAGGATCCTTGTTTATGGCTATGATGAGGTCTGAGCTTTTCATTCCGAGAATGTGTTGGAAGGCTCCACTTATGCCTAAAGCCAAGTAGAGCTTCGGTTTCACAGTTTTGCCTGAAGTGCCCACTTGGCGGTCAGTCGGTAACCAGCCTTTGTCTACGATCGGTCGTGAGCACGAAAGCACTGCGCCCATTGTTTTTGCTAAATCTTCCATCATTGGAAGGTTTGCAACATCCTTTATTCCTCTTCCCACACCTACGAGCTTCTCTGCTGCTGTTATGTCGACTCCCCCGGGCGGAGGCAATACATACTGTATGAAACGTTTCTCCTCTATCTCTTCAGCAAGCGGTGATTGGATTTCTATGATTTGCCCATTTTCGGGTGGAGTGGGTTTCTGCGGTGCAAAGGTGGCTTGACGAACCGTTGCGAAGTACGTCTCGGCTTTGCGGGCCACTGAACTTACGTTCACTTTACCGCCATACATTTGCCTTGTGACCTTGAATACGCCGCTCTCAATAGTCATATCTATGCAGTCTGTTGCTAGCGGCAAGTTTAAGGCAGTTGCAAGTCTTGGAGCTAGCTCTACACCGTATGACGTGTGTCCCATCAATACCAGCATTGGTTTGTGTTCTGTAATCAGGTTTGTGAGAATTCTTCCGTAAGTTTCGGAGTTGAAGTTCTCCAGCTTCTGATCTTCAACAACTAAGACGACCTTGGCGTACTCTGCTAGAGCTTGCGCATGTTGCTTAACATTCTTGTCGAGGAGAACAGCGGTGAGTTCGGAGCCTGTCTTTGCTGCGAGTTCTCTGGCTTTTGTGAGCATTTCAAAGGTTATGTCTCTGATTTGCCCCTGCCTGTGTTCGGCTATGACAAATATTTCTGCCATTCTAGATCAACCCCTTTGCCTTGAGGAGGTCAGTTAGCTTGGCTGCGACTTCCTCTGGGCTTCCTTTTAGGAACTCTGCTTGCTTCTCGACAGGTGGAACATACATATTCTCTATGGATATCCATGAGCCTGCTGGACCGACATCATTTTCGGTCAAGCCCGTGTCTGCAAGTGTCATCACTTTGATTTCTTTCTGCATAGCTTTGCGTATTCCCATGATTGAAACGTATCTGGGTTCATTTATCCCGGTCTGCACTGAGAAGACGGCAGGCAGCTTCACCTCGATCTGCTCTTCTAGACCTCCTTCAAGTTCACGGTTCACCTTGGCAACGCCCGCGCCCAGCTCAATCTTCTTCACCATTGTCACGTGATGAATTTTGAGCAATTCTGCAAGTATAGGTCCTACCATGGCGCTGCCGTCGTCTCCAGCTTGAGCTCCAGTCAAGATCAAGTCATAATGCAAATTCTTTATTGCACTGTGCAAAATCTTGGCTACTGCGAAGCCGTCTGAACCGTTGAACTTTGGATCGGTAATTCTTACTGCCTTGTCTGCTCCTCTAGCCATGCATTTTCTGAGTGTGCTGTCGGAGTCGTCAGCGCCAACTGTTATGGCTGTGACTGATCCGCCTTGTTTTTCCTTCATCCGCACTGCCTCTTCAAGTGCGTAGTCGTCCCATTCATTGATGTCGAAGACGAGACCTGTTTTGTCTATGTTTTTTCCGGTTGCGTCGATCTTTAGTTCTGCTTCGGCTGTCTCTGGAACGTGTTTTGCACAGATGATTATGTCCAAGTATTCGTACTCTCCTTGATGGTTGACTTGAATGACGATCGTTTTGATATAACTTTTTCCGCGGCAACGCGTGTTTTGCATGTTTGTCTCTAAAGAATCGTTGATTTTGGAGGAAATGAGAGAGTTGCTAAGCGGTTCTTCTGGCTCCGCAGTTTGGGCAGACTGTGTCGGTCTGGGGCATTAGTGCTCCGCAATATTTGCAAGGAATCATGACGATTTCGTGGATTATTTCTTTTTCTCGTATTACTGGTGAAGCGCTGGGCGGAGATACTTGTATTTCTAAAGTTGTGCTGTCTACGTCGGGTCTGCCGTCGATGGCGATGACGCCTTTCAGTGACCATGCAACGTTTTGGTCAACGCTGTGGAAGGTGGGTCTTCCTCCAGCCGGTATGTTTAGACTTAGTGGATAGTTTTGCGAGAATCCTGGTGATAAGTGCAACGGGCCACTTAAAGTCGGCTTGGCAGACCATAGGGTTGCAGTATCTTGAACTTCTCTCAGGACTTCGCGTTTGGCTGCTGCGTCATACTGTGGAACGATTCTTTTTTTCTTTTCGGCACACTGAAA
>CAZHZB010000036.1:0-8393 GCA_964537045.1 uncultured Candidatus Bathyarchaeia archaeon
CTTCTCGCGTAGCTATCTTTTCGATCAGTTTCAAGACTGCTGCGACATTTCCCCATGTTGCTTCTATACCATCCAGATCTGCTTTTGAGATTATTCCTCGCTCGTAACACTCCATGACCCACGCAATTATGACTCCCGTTGAGATGGTATCCAATCCATAGGCGTTGCAGAGTTGATTTTCTTTCGAAATCGCCTCCAAGTCACTTATCAGGAGCAACGAGCCTAGAGACGCAACGCTCTCATATTCAGGCCCACCATAATTCGAGTGGATAGGAGCATACAGGCCCTCCTTGACTTCGACCTCTCGTTTGCAGGCTATCGGGCATTGCGAACATGTCCCTTTCCTTTTCAGAATAGTGTTTGCCATCGTCCTTCCACTGATCGCTTCGAAACCGTCAAACGTTGCTCTCTGGAAGTTCTTGGTCGGAAGCATCCCCATTTCCTGCAGCACGTCCACAATGCCTGCTTGTCCATAGTTTGAAAAACTGACTAGAGTTTTGTCTGACTTGCATTCGGTGAGTACATTTCTTGTCATTTCTTGGAGCCTTTCAGCATCTGCAACTGGGATTCTCTTGGTGCCTCGAACAGAAATAGCCTTCAACTTCTTGGAACCCATCACAGCTCCTAATCCTGTTCTGCCAGCCGCTCGATGCGCCGTGTGCATTATTGCTGCGATCTTCACCAGTTTTTCCCCTGCTGGCCCAATGCACACAACCGATGGGTTGTCCTCTCTCCTTTCCTTGAGCCCTAGGTCATGTGCAATAGCAGCTTCGGTGTCAAGCGTCATCTTTCCCCAGAGATGAGTACCATTCTTAATCTCGACATCATCATCGATTATGGAAACGTACACGGGTGAACTCGCGACACCTTCAACGACTAAAGCGTCATAACCTGCCTTTCTCAATTGAACCGCAAATGAACCGCCACAAAGGGCTTCTCCCCAGATCCCAGTGAGAGGCGATTTGGCCGCAACCAGCCAACGTGAATTCAGGGGAAACCCCGTCGCCGCAAATGGCCCAGTCGCAAAGACCAATTTGTTCAAAGGTCCCAACGGATCGATCCCAGGTTCCAGTTCATCAAAGAGCGTCTTCGCTGCCAACCCTCTTCCGCCCAAGTACTTTCTTGCATCAGTTTCACTCAATGGTTCAGCCGATATTTTTCGTGTCGATAATTCTATCCTGAGAATCTTTCCGCAATATCCATACATTCTGTCTTTCTCAACTCAGGAATGTTGAGAATTATAGAAAAACGTTTTGATAAAAGTCTTTTTCAGACTGCACAACCGATCATGAGAAGATTTTCATGTTTTTGGCTAAAACGGAGCAACTGGTTGTCCAATGGACAGTCAGGTTCTAGTGTGTGGTAAACCGTGTTCTGATGAAGATGTATCATTTCCATCATGAAGAACGATCGTGCACTCTGACAGGCTCTGTCTCAGTAGTGTCAATGCTTTAGTTTGAATGAGGGCTTTTTCAAATGAAAGAAATCTGCGTTCGTTTCATCGTAGAAAGTCTTAAATGTTCACCGAAACAACACTAGCATTTGATATTATTGGAAAGGAGAAAAGAAATCGAATGACCACTACGGAGAAACCTATTTTCGTTCGACGTGCGTCCGGACTTGTCAGAGAAATGGACCTTAAAGACATCATACTGTGGAACAGTGTCGCAGCCGGAATCGGTCTGGGTGAAGTGTCTTTCCTGGTGCCATATTATCTTTCACTGGTTCCCGGAGCAAACTTCATACTCGGAGGACTCCTCGCACTGATCGGAGGTTTGCTGATCGCAGCATGCTACGCTCACTTCCTGTCAGCCATGCCTCGTTCTGGAGGCGAATACGTGTTCCTCAGCAGACTCACCCATCCTTTGATCGGCTTCTTCTTCAGCTTCAGCATGGCAATGTTATGGATCTTGGCTTACGCAATCAATATGCAATATTCCGCTTCGATATTTGTGCCATTCATTGGTAACTTCATAGGATCTGCGAACATCCCAACATTCTGGTTCCAGCCGACTGGAATATTCATAGTGAGCTTCGTCATGAGCTTCGCCGCATTGGCCGTGACTATTGCAGGAATGCGGGCTTACATAAGATATCAACTGATTATCACGGCCATTTCCGTTATCGCTATGATTTTGTACGCCGTTGTATTGATCAACATAGGAAGCCAATCCAACTTCCAGACCATGTTCAACAACTTTGCAGGGCAATACTACCCAGGTGTGAGCGATCCCTACAGCTACATAATGACTCAGGCTCAAAATGCAGGCTATCAGCTCCCAAGCGCAGCAGCTTTTTCCTTTTCACAGACCTTGGGTATGATGGTGATCTTTGGCTTTGCAGGCATGTTGACAACTGCAACATTCAGCTCTTTCGTTGCTGGTGAAATGAAACGCGCAGATAGTGGCAAGCGTCAACTAGCTGGTCTTTGGGGTGGACTTATACTCAACGGTGTTCTCGCAATATTGCTGTCCGTCGGCCTAATGGTAGTGGTAAACCCCAACTTCATCGGAGCGCTGGGATGGGCTCAATTCAACCAACCCGATCTCTTCAAGGTTCCCACGGTTCTGCTGACGATGCCCTTCAGCCTATTCGAATGGCTAGCCCCAAGCCCAATATTCGCTATCATAATCGACTTGGCGCTCTGGTTGTTGGCGCTCACTTGGGCAATCATGGATCTGATTGTACTCAGCAGGCTGTTCTTTGCCTGGTCCTTTGACAGACTCTTGCCATCTGGAATCACTCACGTTAGTGACCGTTTCAAGACGCCAACATATGCCATCGGCGCAGCATGGATCCTAGGTATAGTATTCGGCGGACTTACGCTCGTACCGAACTATAACATTGCCGCATTGCTATCTGCCGCAGGCTGGCTTGTCTTCACAGTTTTCATCGCCGTGGGATTGACGGCCATTGTCTTCCCATTTGCGAAGAAGAAACTATACGAAACTATGCCAATGAAAGCGAGTATCGCAGGAATACCCGTTCTAACTATTGCCGGCATATTATCCGTGATATTCTTCGGAGCAATGGCAAGCGTCTACATTTGGGGTCCAGAATATGCCGCAGCAGGAGGAGCATGGACTAATTTCACCACTTACACGCTGGCGTTCTTCTACATTGCAGCCATTGCGATCTATTTCGCAGCGTACTACTACTGGAAGCAAAAAGGGCTCGATTTGTCCTTAGCATTCAAAGAGATACCACCAGCTTAAACATCTCCTTTTTTCTATATCACGTTTCATTTGATAAATTACATAATCCTTATAAAACACGGGCACGGTCGATAGAAGAAAAGGAATCCGCAATGTTGAAGCTTTTCTTTGCAACAGATATACACGGATCAGACGTGTGTTGGAGAAAATTCGTTAGCGCCGGAAAATTCTACAAAGCCGATGCAATAGTTCTAGGGGGAGACACAACTGGAAAGGAAATCTGCCCCATTATAAAGTATCCTGACGGTAAGATTATCGTTCAGTTCTTCGGGCGAAAAGACCTTGTGAAGGATCCGAAGGAATTGCCAATTTTCGAAAAGCGGATTATGGACTCAGGACTGTACCAATACTACACCACCCCTGAAGAGTATGCAAGCCTAGTCGAAGATGAAGACAAAGTCGATGAGATATTCAGCAAGTTGATGACGGAACGTTGGAAACAGTGGATTGGCATTGCCGAAAAGACCCTAAGGGGAACAGAGATCAAATGTCTCGTCGCACCAGGAAATGATGATAGATTCATTATAGACTCTATAATAGACGAGTCCGACGTAGTACAGAGAGCCGAAGGAAAGGTCATAGAAATCGGCGGGCATGAGATGATTAACTGCGGATGGACGAATCCCACTCCTTGGAAGACCCCACGAGAATGCAGTGAAGAGGAATTACTCAAGAAGATAAAGGATATGGCATCCAAGGTCAAGAACATGGAAACCTGCATTTTTGAACTTCATGCACCTCCATATGCCACTGGTCTAGATGAAGCACCAGAACTGGACAGCCAGCTCAGACCTGTAAAAGGTGGCACCTCTCGGGCTCCTGTGGGTAGTACGGCAGTGCTTTCAGCGATCAAGGAGTATCAACCGCTTCTTGGTCTTCACGGACACATTCATGAATCTAAGGGAGCTATGAAAATCGGTCGAACAGTCTGCTTCAACCCTGGCAGCATGTATTCGGAAGGTATGCTTCAAGGAGTGCTTCTGGCAATCGATAAAAACAAAGTGAAAAGCTACCTGTTCACATCTGGTTGAGCGAAGACCAAAACTCTTAATATGATAAGAAAAGGTAACGCCTACAGCAAGAAGGAATATTCTGTATGGTAAGTGAAATGGTCAAACTGTTTGATTCGTTCTGTGAAGCCATAGCGAAGAAAGACTTGAACAAGATGTTGAGCCTCTTCAACGAAGACGTCACCTATACAGTGTATGCACAACCATACAAACCCGTGTCGGGCAAAGCTGCTCTAAAGCCGTTCATGGAAGACGAATTCAGGAAAGTCGACGATTACAAAGTTACAAAACTGTTTATCTGCGAAAACAAAAGTAATCTAGTCGTAGAATGGCTGGTGAACTGCAGGGATCATAACACTGGCAAAAGAAGCGAAGTTCAAGGCATAAGCATACTTGAAGCCAAGCAAGGTAAGATTCAGACGTGGAAGGAATATTTCAGACAATAACCCAATTGAAACGGAAAGGAAGACCTAGCACGTGAATAGATGAGCTCCACCTTCGCTGCAATAAAAGACGCAGTCGGAAAATACGACGAAGACTTGGTTAAGAAACTTGTAACAGAGGCCATAGATGAAGGCATAGACCCTCTCAAAATCCTGAACGAAGGTCTGACTCCTGCCATCAAAGAGATCGGAGACAAATTCGGAAGATGCGAGATTTTCCTGACGGAGCTTCTGATCGCAGCCAACGTTTGCATGTCCGGAGTTGAAATCGCAAAAAAGAGACTTCTAGACGAAAGGCGAGAAGCAAGCCAACCCAAAGGCAAGATCGTTTTGGGTACGGTCCAGGGTGACGTACATAACATAGGAAAAGACATTTTGAAGACGCTGCTTGAGGCCGCAGGATACCAAGTTTTTGACCTTGGAATGGACGTTCCGGCTGAAGAATTCGTTAAGAAAGCAGCTTCTACAAAAGCCGATTTCGTGGGATCATCTGCCCTCTTGACGACGACGAGGCCTGAACAGAAAGTAATCGAACAGAAACTCAGAGAAGCAGGTATACGTGACAGAGTACATACTATTATCGGTGGCGGAGCGACCGACAGTGAGTGGGCAAAAGAAGTTGGAGCCGACTACTACGCCGCTGATGCAGTAGAAGGCGTAGAAGTCATAAGAAAAGTAATGGAGAAACAAGCTTGAAATTACACCCAAGGGGGGCAAATGACGGTTGAAACCTGACTTAAGAATACTGAACAAGGAAGAATTGGACGCAATCCATACTAGTGCACTCTATCTACTGAGGAATGTCGGGGTGAACATCGAAGATGAAGAAATCAGAAAGCTTCTGTCAAACAACGGCTGTGACCTGGGTTCAAACAACATAGTGTATTTTCCAGAATGGCTTGTGAAAGACTGTCTCAACAGCACGCCGAAAGAAGTGACTATTTGTGGAAGAGACCCAAAAAGAGACCTTACAATAGGCAGACAGCGATATCCATACATTATTCCTCACGTTTTGAATGTAAACTACTACGACGCGACCAATCAGAATTACTTAACGACGACCAAGGAAAATGTTCAGGACTTTGTCAGAATCTGTGACTATCTTGACACCATAGATGGCGTCTGGATAGTTACAATGCTTCCACAGTTCAAGGAAATGTACATGTTCCATGATTTCGTAATGGGCCTCCGCAGCACAACGAAACCTGTGTGCATTACAACTCTTGAAACGCAATCGGTCGATCCCACCTACGAACTTGCAACCGCGATCGCAGGCGGGGGAGACGAACTGAAAAAGAGACCGTTGATGACTATATGTCTCTGCGCTGTGTCACCATTGAGCTGGACCAAGCAGGGTTGCGACACACTCAAAGCCGTGGCTCGATGGGGAATACAGCCGGCCCTTGCCACCGAAGCGCCGATGGGCGACACAGGTCCAGTGACTTTTGCAGGAAACATCGCCCAGAAAATGGCCGAGTACCTCAGCGGAGACGTCATCCTGCAATTGCTCAACAAAGGCATGGCAGTGTTGTGGGTCAACGTTCATGAATCATTCGATCAGAGAACAGGTATGGTCAACCTGAGTTCCCGCGGAGACTTTGTTCAAGCCTGCGCGATGGGGCAGATTGAGAAAAACATCGGAGTGCCAATACTGTCTCCAGTGTCACCCGACTCACACATGTTGGACATGCAAGAAGCTTACGAGCTCGGGTTTACCTTGTTACCTCAAATGCTGGGCGGAAGTCGAGCAATTGTCGTCCACGGCTTGGACACAACCCGCGCATTCAACAATGAGCTCCTTCTTCTGCTGGATGATATGATCACTTCAGCCCGCCGTCTGCTTGATGGAATCGATGTAACCCCCGATACACTGGCAACCGATGTGATCAAAAACGTGTGTTCAAAAATCGAGAAGGGCAGACGAGTAGGGCATTTCCTAGATCAGAGACACACGCTTGCTTGGTATGAAAAAGAACAACGACCTAGAAAAGACTTCGTGTTCGAGAAACACAGCCGAGAAAAATGGATGGAGCTGGGCGGAAAAACATTCATTCAGAGAGCAAATGAACGCGTAAAGGAGATTCTTCGAACTCACAAACCTGAGCCGCTGCCTAAGGAGATAGAAGCGAAAATTGCCGAGATACGCAAGAAATACAAAATTGGAGAATAGCTGATGGACCAAATAGAATCTGAATACGGTTTTTCAGCGAAGTACGTCAGGAAAGGACTGGAGATCGTTGAAACCGCCAAGAAGGAAGGCGTCGAGTTGCGGCTCTTGGGAGCCGTTGCAGTAAAGATACAATCCCCAAGACTCAGAAAATTTCATGAGGACATGATGGACAGACAGGCAACCGACCTCGACTTCATAGCCTATTCAAAGGACAGAAACAAGATAAAAGAGCTCTTCGAGAAGTTGAAGTACACTCCCATCAAAACTGTTCTGCCCATGGAAAACAGAGACCTATTCATCGAAAACGACGGCGTCAAAGTAGACGTTTTCTACGACAAACTCGCAATGTGCCACGCGATAGACTTCACGCATCGTCTCGAAGTTGACTGCCCTACCATAAGCATAGCAGATATCATTCTTGAAAAAACTCAGATCGTCAAGATCAATGAGAAGGACATTAAAGACCTCATAATCTTGTTCGCTGAGCATGAACTGGGTTCAGACGACAACCATACGATAAACAGTTCCTACATCTCAAAACTACTCGCCAAAGATTGGGGCTTCTATTACACAGTAACAACAAACCTGAAGCTAGTAAGAGACCAGTTTCTGGGCAAATGGAAAGATGCCTCGGCCCAAGAATATCTCGACAAGGTGGGCCCTCGAATAGACAAGCTGTTGCGGCAGATAGAAGCTGAGCCGAAATCAATGGGCTGGAAGATGCGACAATCCGTTGGCACAAAGAAGAAATGGTACAAGGACGTCGAGGAAGTCTGCGGAGACTCAGAATTTCAAGACAAACTTCAGGATCTCCTCAAGAACAACAAGTAGTTGTCTTCTATAGACATTCTTTCAGAACACTGAGATAGTAGAGATAATTCTCATACGGCACGTCAGGCGGGACGGTGTGATCAAGGCTTGGTATGTACCCGCCTTTCTCCGCGAGCAGAGGAACTTTAGATTCCACTTCTTGCTTGATTTCCTGCCTGCTTCTCAAGAGGAGTCTTTTGTCCAAGTTTCCTATAAGCAATAGACTATTCTCAAATCGGTTTCTCAAATTACGCGCATCCATCCCGGATGCCACTTCTAGCGGATACAAACCATTAACTCCAGCTTCGAGAAGCAACGGTATGAGAGCTGTGGGATTTCCATCAGTGTCGATCATTATGACGTCTACGCCATTTCTTCTGAGAAAACCAGTGAGCTTCTTGTAGCTTGGCAGCATGAATTCCTTAAATATTTTTGGCGACATATGTGGACCGTGTTTGTAAGCAAAGTCCTCCCATATGCCAACGTAATCCAGCCCTTCCGACTTGAGAGATTCAACTGCTTCCTTGTTGCTCTCGATTAGAAACTCCGTCCAGAAGTCCATCATGTTGTGAACAAGCTCTGGATTCCTGTAGAAGGATGTGAGAAGGTTAATCGTACCCATCAACTGCCGAGCAAGGTAGAAAAATCCGCAAACCATTAGACCGATTGGATGATCAACCGCCTTGTAATACTCGATAAGCTTGTCACTCCAATCGATAGGATACCGGCGCGTATCTTTTGGATC
>CAZHZB010000037.1:0-1936 GCA_964537045.1 uncultured Candidatus Bathyarchaeia archaeon
CTACAGGATAGGCGCCTCAGGCCTACGCCTTTGACCATGCTTGGCAACCCCCGCTAGCTAGGCTGATTGTTCTATCTCGTAATCTCTAGTGTGAATTAAATCTTACCTATACTCCGTTGAAAGGAAAACAAGGGTATGCGTGTTTTGGTTCTAGATTATTCGGAAATCTTCTTTTACAGTCGTCAAGACAACGTGCGTGTTTGTTCGTTCCACGAAAGGCAATGACAATAGTTTCTTGGTGAATTTGCTAAGATCTTCTCGGTTCTTGAACTTTGCGATTATTGCTGCATCAGATAAACCTGTCAGATCGTACACACAGCACACGTTAGGTATTCTTGCAATCTCGTTCTCCATTTCTAGGAGTCTTCCCTTTGAAACGGTTATTTCAGTCACAACCGTCAATTCATAGCCGAGTTTCTCCTGATCCAGCAGGGCTGTGTATCCCGTGATAATGCCTTCGTCTTCCATTTTCCTGATACGTGAAAGAACAGTCCCGATCGAGATGTCGCATTGTTTGGCTATCTGCCTTGAGGAGAGGCGCGAATCAGACAACAACACTTTCAATATCTTAACATCTGTCTCATCTAGCTCCATACATCATCACAACCATCGCACAAACGTTCAATTGCAAAGTCATATATTTAACATTTGCTCTGAAAATAAGCAACAAGATATATATCTTTACACTGCAATTTGAATCTGATATAAGCTTGCACATGTGATGGCAAATGGTGTACGTTGACCATGAGGGCTTCCAGAACATTGACACATATCTCAAACTGATAAAGAACGCTGACTACATTCTGTTACACTTCACGGACACTCTGGGCTATCTGAAAGGAAGAACTATCGCGACAGAAGAAGCAAGAAACGCACTGAAAGAAGGTGTCACATTCGACGGTTCTTCCGTATTGACCGGCGTGAACATAGAAAATAGCGATATGATAATGAAACCAGACCCATCCACATTCGCGGTCTACCCCTACTATTTCTATGACAAAAGCGTCGCCAGCTTCATCTGCGACATTGAACAGCCCGACGGAAAACAATTCGATAATGATCCGAGACGCATTCTGCGAGAAAACATCAGCAAAATGTCGGCCGGAGGATACGAGCCTACAGCCGCAGCTGAACTTGAGTTCTACATTGTTCAGCAAAACCCAGAAGGAGAAGTCCTTCCCGTTGAGAACCACCTCATAGACAAGCAACGCTACTTTGACAACACGCCAGGAAGAGATTTGACCGAACCTTACAGAATGGAATTATCCACCGTTTTGTCGTCCATGAGAATCGAAGTTGAAAGACAACACCACGAAGTCGGCTCGGCTCAGAACGAGATCACTTTCAAGTACTCAAACCCCGTGACTACAGCAGACAACATAATGCGCTACAAATTCGCTGCAAAAGCGGTTGCAGACAAAAAGTACGGTTGGACAGCAACCTTCATGCCAAAACCATGGCACGGCAAGGCAGGCAGTGGAATGCACGTACATATAGGGCTCCTTGACAAACACACAGGCAAGAACCCCTTCTACGACCCGAAAGGCTACGCATACATCTCTCAAGAGTGTCGATACTTCATAGGCGGCATACTCGAACACGCCAGAGCGCTGTCAGCCATGGTTGCACCAACGGTGAACAGCTACAAACGCTTGGTTCCCGGCTATGAAGCCCCTGTCTACGTCGCGTGGAGCAAGAGAAACAGGTCAGCATTGGTTCGCATACCAGCATTTTCTCCTGACAGTTCAAAAGAGGCTCGCATAGAATTCCGATGTCCCGACCCACTCTGCAACCCCTACTTCACCTACGCTGCCGTGTTCGAAGCAGGTTTAGACGGCATCAGAAAGAAAACCGACCCTGGCGACCCAGTAGATGTCAACATATACCATTTGACCGAGACTGAACGGAAAAAACTAGGCATCAAAGTTCTACCCAC
>CAZHZB010000037.1:2036-8008 GCA_964537045.1 uncultured Candidatus Bathyarchaeia archaeon
TTTCACAACTATCAGACCTTCGGTTTCAGCATCAGATCTTCCGTTCCAGTCTTCTTCAACAGCTCGATGTGTCTAACCAGCGCATTCACAACAGTTTCAAAAATCTTCTTGCCCTTTTGAGCAGAAGCAGTTGTCTGTTTTCCGAAGACTCCGCTGGGCGTTTCGTCAACACTATCGAAAGGCAGAGTGAAACCGCTCATTTCCAAACTGTGCGTCAGCAACTTCTCGTTTCTCATTTTGTCCCTGTTCACTAGATGCGAATGCAGTGCCAGATTCACGGAAGTTTCTTCGGCGCCCGCATGATGTCTTTCATCCGAACTGAAAATATCTGGCAGAAGCTCTTCCGCAGCGGGCCACCATTGAAAGACCGTGACAAAGACGTCTTGTTCCCTCATTTCTCTCGCCATCAGCGCCAAGGCAGCTAGGTTGCCACCATGGCCATTGACGACAACAATTTTGCGTACGCCGTAGTACTTGAGGGAAAGACACACTTCTTTCACGTATTTCTCAAACACCTTCGGTCGAATCGAGATCGTTCCCCAGAACTGTCTGTGATGTGGGCTGACTCCGAACGGAATAACCTGCAGGCAAACGACGCCAGTGCGCTTAGCCGCTTCCTGGGCAAACTCTCTAGCGATCAAATGGTCAGTTCCGAGTGGATTAGCCGGTCCATGCTGTTCGTTTGACCCCACGGGAACTATAGCCATACTATTCTTTTCAAAATAGTCTTTGGCTTCTTGCCAGCTCATCTCATGAAGCAATACCTTCAACAATATGCCCTCCACGAAATGATTTAATTACGAGCCAACCGAATATAAGTCTGCGATCTGGTTTGGTGTAGGATACTTGAAAGCGGTAGTTCTTGCAGGCGGCTTCGGAACGAGGTTGCGGCCTCTGAGCTGTACACGCCCAAAGATTCTGTTTCCCGTGCTTAACAAGCCGCTTCTGCAGTGGACTTTTGAAAGACTCGCAAAAAACAACATCCAAGACGTGATCCTGGCAGTTTTCTATCAAACTGAAGTGCACATAAAGCAGCACCGAATTCCGAGATCAGGGCTACATGTGGAATATTCTCACGATCCTCTCACCAAACCTTTAGGAACTGCAGGCTCGATCAAGAACGCCCAGAAGAAAATTGGGAGTAACTCATCTTTCTTGGTTCTGAACGGCGACATTTTTGCAGACGTGAACTACTCGGAAATCGTGAAACAGCACGAAGAGAAAGGATGTTTGGCAACGATAGCTCTTCACCAAGTCTCGGACCCAACGAGGTACGGAGTGGCCATACTCTCCAAAGACAACAGAATCACAGGCTTCATTGAGAAACCTCTGGCAGGAAAAGCTCCGTCTAACCTGATCAACGCTGGAGTCTATGTCCTAGATCCAAAAGTGTTCAAATATATCCCCGAAGGGCGTGCAGTATCAATCGAACGTGAAGTTTTTCCAAAGCTTGCAGAAGAGAATGAGCTTTTCGGCTACGTCCATAATGGTTTATGGATGGACATAGGGAAACCAGAGGACTATCTGGAACTCAACAAGATTCTCCTTCGTGAAAACGGAGCAAGAACGACGTATCGAAGCAACGGCAATGTCAATATAAAGAAGCCAGTTGCTCTGAGTAAAAACGTGTCAATTGGGAAAGGTTCTATCATCGGCCCATACGCCATCCTCGGCTCGAAGGTGACGGTTGGAAAAAACGTCCGCATTCGCAACTCGATTGTTTTTTCTGCGACATCAATCTCTGATTCAGCGATGGTAGATGGCGCAATAATCGGCGAAGGAGTGTACATAGGGAAAGAAGCTCAAGTCAAGAAAGGCTCAATAGTGGGCGACCACGCTAGAATCAAGGACAGAGTCACACTTTCGGCGAAAAGCCATATCTGTCCGGCGAACGAAGTTGTAGAGAGCGCATCAATGTCGGACTGACTATTATTTCAGGAGGTTAGAAACAACGTCGAATGTAAGAAGACTGTTCGGTACAAATGGCATCCGAGGGCTCGTCAACAAAGAATTGACTCCCGAAATGGCTGTCAAAGTGGGGTTAGCGATAGGGACATTCTTCAAGAAAGGCACCGTTATGGTCGGTTACGATGCTCGAACAAGCGGACCAATGCTGGCAAAAGCAGTCATATCTGGGTTGAACGCCACTGGATGCACTGTGTTGCTCGCAGGAATGGTTCCCACACCTACCCTGCAATACGCCGTAAAATGTCACAAACCAGATGGTGGAGTCATGATTACCGCATCGCACAATCCTCCAGAGTATAACGGCATAAAGGTTCTCTGGAAGGACGGCGTAGAAATCTCAAGCGAGCAGGAAAATGAAATCGAAGGCATCTATTTTGATGAGAAGGCACACCTCGCGAAGTGGAATGAACTCGGAGAGCTACACGATCTGCCTGGAGTAATTGACGAATACATCGAAGCCATACAAAGACACGTTGACGTTAAGGCAATATCGAAGAAGAACTACCACGTGGTCGTCGACGCGGGAAACAGTGTAGGCGCACTGGCAGCCCCGCGATTGCTTCGAGAAATAGGCTGCAAAGTCACAACAATAAATGCCAACATAGACGGAACCTTCCCAGGAAGGCTCCCTGAACCGCGACCTGAAAACCTCAGAGACCTTGCACTAACCGTGAAGGCTGTCAACGCAGATATCGGTGTAGCCTACGATGGAGATGCGGATCGATCGATTTTTGTCGATGAGAAAGGCCAGATCCAAATGGGCGACAAGACCTTTGCGTTGGTGGAAAAATACTTCCTGAAAGAACACCCGAATGAACAGATAGTAACGCCTGTAAGCTCATCAACATTGGTCAAAGAAATAGCTGATTCGTGCAAGGGGAGACTCGTTTGGACCAAGGTTGGAAGCGTCACGGTAGCACAGACCATGAAAAAACTGAAAGCCAAACTGGGCGGAGAAGAGAACGGCGGGATCTTCTATGGGCCACACCAACCCGTAAGAGACGGAGCAATGTCCACTGCCTTGATACTGCAGATAATGACAAAAACTGGAAAGAAACTCTCCGCACTAATTGAAGAACTGCCGGAATACTTCATCGAAAAAGGAAAAATCGACTGCAAAGAAGAACTGAAAGACAAGGTCCTTAAGGCACTAATCAAAGACCTTGAAGGGTTAAAAATCAACACGATCGATGGTGCCAAAATCTGGCTAGATGATAAGAGATCCATTCTCATCAGGCCAAGCGGAACAGAGCCTATTTACCGACTTTATGCTGAGGCCAAAAGCGCACAGAAAGCCAAGAACCTCATCGATGAATACATGCAGAGACTTCGAAGAATAATCGCTGACCTAAGCCGATAGTCTCACAACATTTCTGCAAGGAAGCTTGAAATGTCACAACCTTTGACAAGTCTGAGGCCCGAAGACCTCGATAGTCCTGAAAAACGCGGAAAGTATACCGTTTGCGTAGTGGGATGCGGGCACGATGGCATTCTTCATGCAGTTCTGTTCGCTGACGCCGGGTTCAAAGTAATAGGCTACGATTCTAACCAAACGGTGCTCGACCGCATCGCAAAGGGAAAGGCTTCCTCATCAGGTAGCGACATTGAAATCAGACTGAAGAACCACGTCAAAACAGGTCGCGTCAACACGCTGAATGATCTGAAGAACGCAGTCTCAGTGAGCGATATCATAGCAGTAACGATGCCGGCAAAGGTTGACACTAAGAAGAAAGTTGATTATTCGAACCTCGAAAATATGTGTAAACGAATCGGTTCGAGTCTTCGGTCGGGCACTCTGGTGATAATGATGAAACCTACCGGAGTAGGTATCACAGAAGGCATCATAAGGGAAGCGCTTGAGAACAGCTCAGGTCTTAAGCTCGGCGCTAGCTTCGGCTTGAGCTACAGTCCCTTCACTTCCGCATCTGTTTTGAAACGTGTCGTTGCCGCAACCGACAAGAACAGCTTGAACCTTTCTATCGCGGTGTTAGAACCTTTGACCAAGGGTGGATTGGCCAGTACGGGAAACCTAAAAGCCGCGGAAATGGCGGTTCTGTTTGGTGTTCAAAAGGCCGATGTGAGCCTTGCCCTTGAAAGCGAGTTGGCAATCTTGTGTGAGAAACTGGGGACGGATTATCTCGAAGTACTTGATTTGCTAAGAGGTAGTCAATATGACTCATCCTCTTCAAGAGCGTTTCCAGGAGGAAATGCAAGAGAAGAGCCTTACCTACTGTTGGCAGATGTTGAAAACCTCAACGTGAAACTGAGAATCCCTGCGATTGCAAGGGAGACAAACGAACAAATGGTTAAGCATTTGACAAACTTGGTCAAAGACGCTTTGAGAGGCTGCGGGAAGGCTCTTAGGAGAGCTCGCATTGCGCTTCTCGGCGTTTCACAGACGCCCAACGTAAAAAACCATCCGAAAAGAATTGTGAGGGACGTAGCTCAATCATTAATAGCCCGAGGGGCCAGAATCAGCGTGTATGATCCTTACTTCTCGGAGAGCGAAATGTCAGACGTCCTGCCCAACTTCAAAAAGAATCTCACAGAAGCTGTCGAAGGCGCAGACTGCATAGTCATATTAACGGGACATGACCAGTTCAAGCGGCTTGGCCTGGGGAAACTGAAGATGACTATGAAGAAACCAGCAGCCATAGTTGATTTTGAAGGAATCATGGAGCCCGGCAAAGCTGAAAAGGAAGGCTTCATATATCGTGGACTTGGAAGGGGAGTGTGGACCAAATGAAAAAGCTAGGTGCTGCAGTCATAGGAACAGGTTTCTGGGGGAAAAACCACGCCAGAGTCTACACTGAAATCGAAGAAACGGATCTCTTGGCCGTTTGCGACATAGACGCTGAAAGAGCCAAAGCAGTGGCTGAACAGTACGGTGCAAAACCTTACTCGAACCTTCGCAAGATGCTCCAAAACAAAGACATAGAAATAATAAGTGTTTGCACGTGGTCAACGAGTTTAGCGAAGGTAGCCACTGAAGCTGTCAAAGCTGGAAAACATGTTCTCGTGGAAAAACCGATGGCCGCAAACGTCAAAAAGGCTGAACGACTACTCGACGCAGCGAAAAAGAACAAAGTCCACCTGACCGTCGGTTTCCTTATGCGATTCATCCCAGGTCTTCAACAAATAAAGAAAGCTGTCAACGACAAGACAATCGGTCAACTCGTCTGCGCCACGGCGAAAAGAGTCTCTCAGTGGCCCGAAAGAATAGGTGACGTGGGAGTAGTCAAAGACACGGCAATACATGACATTGACGCGATGTTATATCTCTTCAATGAAGATCCGATTGCCGTTTACGCAAAAACAGGCGCCCTCCGGCACAAGAGGTTTGAGGACTATTCACAGATTCTACTGACATTTGAACGCGGAAAGACAGCATTCATCGAAGCTAACTGGTTGACACCTTACAAGACGAGAACGCTCGTAGCAACAGGTAGCGATGCGATAATGAGTTTGGACTATATTACACAGGAACTCACGATCGAAAATATGAAGGAGACAATGCAACCGAGATATGCGATTGTGGAGCCGTTGAAGCTAGAGCTTCGCCACTTTGCAAACTGCGTACTTGAAAAAGAGAAGCCTCTGATTACGGGACTAGATGGGATGAGAGCGCTGAAGATAGCAGAAGCAGCTTTGAAATCCTCGGCTACAGGGAAGATTGTCAAACTGAAGTAACGTACGCCTGAGATTTATTTTTTCTTCAGATTGAACGGTTTTCCTTCAGAAAGAATTTTCTCTGGGATTTTTTCCTTCCACTTTTTCAGGAACGGTAGATCTTCATTTTCTTTGCGCATTTCGTCAGGTAACATTTCAGGAATCTCGTCGCGAATCGGATACCACCTCAAACATTTAGGACAGATGATGAGGCCTTCGGCGATCTCTTCTTTTTCGTCGAAGATATGCAGCTCAAGCGGATGATGCTTGTCAATCGGGCAAGCAAGGATTTCCATTAGCTTCTTTTTGATAGTATCACGCCCCAGTCTATCTTT
>CAZHZB010000038.1:0-3088 GCA_964537045.1 uncultured Candidatus Bathyarchaeia archaeon
GCAGTTGACCAAGGGCTACGTTACTTAGAGGCCGCAAGACTTCAATACTTGCAGAAAGTTTTCGCGGCTCACACCATGCTTGTAGAGTCTCAACGAGTTGACGATGTTCTCAGTGTCTTTGATGCCAAGTTCCCCTTTTATTGTTGGGGAGATTTCGCTCATGAATAGGAATTGGCTCATAGAAGTGACATTTGAGGGTTTCCTTTTGGCACTTGAGGTCTCAAAATCGACTATGACCGCTCTATCCTTTCGATCAATGATTATGTGTTTGGGTGCATGGCTCAGTTCACCATGATCCAACCTTACTTTGTCCAGCCTCCAGCATTGTTCAAGCAGGTCTCGCAGAACCGTTTTCAGCTGCGTTTTGCCAACTCTTTTTTCGAGCCATTGAGGTAGCAAGGTACCTTCGATGAACTGCATCGCCAGAAAGTTTCTTGTTGCGCCCAGAAGTTGTGGGCCGACTTGAACGGTGTTTGCCTTTCTTAGCAGTCTGGCTTCGCGCAGCATGCTCGCTCGGTCTGCGTCGATTCTTCGGATCTTCAGTGCCACTTTCCCAGCTTTTCCATAGGCTAGCACGACCAATCCGACGCATCCTTTGCCTAGAACGTGCGTGTTCAGTAGTTGTTTCTGCCCAACAAATTCCAGTTCCGTAATTTCTAGCTTTTCAAGTTCCCTTAGCCTTCTCTCAAGTTCCTTTTTTTCATATCTCGGATAGCACATTATCGTGGCGTAGGGCTCTTCGAAGAGTTGGTCAATTTCCTTCTTGGACACTGTCTGTTCGCACTTGTCCTTGCAGTTTTCTCACATACCCGTGACTTAAGTCTTGTTTGCGCGTTATGAAAAAGCAAATGTTCCAGAACCTTTATTCAAGCTATAGCATAGTAGCGCGCGCTTTGGAAGCGGTTTGGATCATGCCAAGGTTTAGACAGATAGCCGAAATAGCGAAACTGATGAGTAGGAAGGAGCGAGTTCGCAACATCGGAGTCGTCGCGCACATCGATCATGGAAAAACCACCATGACGGATTCGCTGCTCGTTGAGGCCGGACTTCTGCCCCTGCAGGTGGCAGGGTCTGCACGAGCTTTGGACTACCTAGAAGAGGAGCAAAGGCGAGGGATCACCATCAAAACCGCGAACATATCCTTCTTGCATGAAATGGACGGAGCTGCTTATCTGGTAAACTTGGTGGACACGCCTGGACACGTAGATTTTGCTGGCAAGGTGGCGAGGGCGTTGAGGGCGATTGACGGTGCGATTGTCGTTGTTGACGCTGTGGAAGAGATTATGGCTCAAACCGAGACAGTCGTTCGCCAAGCACTTGAGGAAAGGGTGAAGCCTGTTCTTTTCATAAACAAGGTTGACCGTTTGATCACCGAGCTGAGGCTTTCTCCGAAGGAAATTCAGGAGAAGTCTCTTCGCATAATCAGCGACTTCAACAACATAATCGAGCTCTACGCCGAACCCGAGTTCAGGCAGATGTGGAAAGTTGATGCTGCGAAGGAAAGTGTTGTGTTCGGCTCTGCGCTTCACAAATGGGGGTTCACGCTAAAGACAGCTGAAATAAGACAAGAAAAATTCGGTGATCGCGACATCTTGGAAGCTTACAGAGAAGGAAGACCTGATGCGCTCTCGAAAATCATTCCGCTTCACACGGCGATTCTTGACATGGTTGTGAAGAATGTTCCAAGTCCTGTTGAGAGTCAGAAGTACAGAGTTCAAAGGATTTGGAAGGGCAATTTGGATTCTGACGTCGGGCGAGCGATGACAAAATGCGACGAAAATGGTCCCACTGTTATGTGCGTGACGGCGGTTCAGATGATTCCGAATGAGGGTTTGGTTGCCACTGGAAGAGTTTTTTCGGGTTCGGTGAAGAACGAGGACCAAGTCTACCTTATGAGGGCGGGCGAAGATCGACGCATTCAGAAAGTCTCCATCTACATGAGCGCTTACAGGGAAGCGGTGAGCGGAATATCTGCAGGAAACATAGCTGCTGTTACAGGACTTGAATCCGCCAGGGCAGGAGAAACGGTCGTCGAGGTTTCACATAAAGAATCAATGGTGCCTTTTGAGAGCATGACATACTTTCCGGAGCCCGTTATGACCATCGCGATTGAACCCAGAAACCCAAAAGATTTGCCGCGAATGCTCGAAGCGTTGAAAGCGTTGGCCGTCGAGGATCCAGACCTGAAAGTCACCATAGACAAAGAAACTGGTCAATATCTCCTCGGTGGCATTGGCGAGCTGCATTTGGAAGTCGCTGTGAATTTCCTGAAAAAACGGATAGGAGAAATTGAACTGGTTACATCTAGTCCCAGCGCAGCCTACAGGGAAACAATCTTCCACAAAGGAACGCTTGTGATGGCGAGAAGCCCCAACAAGTTGAACAGGTTTTCTATCCAGGTGGAGCAACTTGATAACAAGACGATGGCAGTTTTCGAAAAAGGCTTCTCCAGCAACGAACCAGAGTTCAAGAAGCGCGTCAGCGATCTTGCAGAACGAAAAGTGTGGGCTCTAGATGAACATGCGAACATTCTTGTGGGCTCAATCACAGAAGATCAGTTTCCTGAAGATATCAGAACCAACATCGTTCAAGGTTTCCATTGGGCATGCAGAACTGGACCCCTTTGTGAACAACCCATTAAGGGGGTAAAGGTCGAGCTTGTGGATGCAGAGTTTGATAAAAACCAGGGCAATCGAGAACCATCGCAAGTGATGCGCGGGGTGAGCCGTGCGATTCTGGGGTCTTTCTTGACCGCTAAACCTGTGCTTTTGGAAGCCATCTACAATATTGAGGTGTCTGTTCCAATGGAATTGTTTGGTGCATGTTCAAACATGTTGACTCGCAGACGTGGGAAAATCGAGTCAACAGAACAGAAGGCTGGAGTAGCAGTGATCAGGGGCAATATTCCTGTTGCCGAGACTTTTGGCTTTTCGGCAGAGATGCGAAGTACGACTTCGGGGCGCGCTTTTTGGCAGTTTGTCTTTGCTCGTTGGGAGAGGATGCCTGAAAAGCTTGCAGCCGAAACGATCAAGCGGCTTCGCGAAAGAAAGGGACTGCCTTCTGATGTGCCGAAACCTGAGAGTTTCGT
>CAZHZB010000038.1:3188-7492 GCA_964537045.1 uncultured Candidatus Bathyarchaeia archaeon
GAGTTTGTTGAACGAACCAATAAGGATTTTAAACCACGTTCGAGAAAAGTAAGCCTGACGTTTATGGAATTTCGACTCGATCCTTCGCATCCTTTTGATTTGAACTTGACTCTCTGTTGTGGGCAGGCGTTCCGATGGGACAAGCAGGGTTACTGGTGGTACGGCACCACGCAGGGAAGAGTTGTTAAGATTAGGCAAGAGGTCAACGAGTTAGAGTTTGAAAACGTCGACAGGGGCTTTGTCATTGACTATTTTGGATTGAGGGACAATCTGCCTCAGATTTTTGCGGATATTAGCAAGGATAAACATGTTGAAAAGGCGATCGCCAAGTGCCGAGGGCTTCGCATACTGCGTCAGGAACCTTGGGAATGTCTGATATCGTACATTTGTGCCACTTACAAGAATATTGCCGCAATAAAGAGGATGTTGTTGGCACTCTCAAGAAAATTCGGTGAGCAAACCTGTTTCGAAGGAAAAGACTACTATACGTTTCCCACTCTGGAAAAGCTTTCCAAAGCAAGCCTCGGAGAATTGGCAAAATGCGAACTTGGCTACCGTGCAAAGTACGTGTCTCAGACTGCCAAAACGATACGTAAGAGCGGGTTTGACCTTGAGAATCTGAGAAAAATGTCCTACAAGAACGCGAAAAAGGCGTTGCTCGAGTTTCCAGGCGTTGGTCAGAAGGTTGCCGATTGTGTGCTGCTCTTTTCTCTTGGAAAACTCGAAGCGTTTCCCGTTGACGTGTGGGTGAGACGAGCAGTGGTTAGGCATTATGCGCATCATTTTCCGAAGGAGTTTGTTGAGAAGATGTTGAAGGGGGAGTCGTTGAGCTGCTCAGAGTACAACAAGTTGAACGCGTTTGGAAGAGAACATTTCGGTAAATACGCGGGTTACGCGCAGGAGTATCTTTACCATTATGAAAGAGTCTGCTGTAAGCCCTGACGTGTTCGTGAGTCTGAAAGACGGAGTCTGACCGGTATTCAGCTGCGGTCAGTTCGGAAAACGTTTAAATTGACTTTGAAATAGCTTATTAGAGAGCCTGTTTGAGCATGGGCCCGTAGCTCAGCTAGGTAGAGCGCCAGGCTCATAACCTGTTGGTCCCCGGTTCGAGTCCGGGCGGGCCCACTATGATTTTGAACTGAAGGCACTATGCTTTGACTTTTGAGGCGAGTTCTGCAACTCTTTTTCCAAGGTCTCTACATGATTCAAGGTCTCTTACTTTGGGAGACTCCACTGCCGCAGCGCCGTAGTGTTTGTCGCCGGCTCTTCCTTGCACTATCATGCCGTGAACAAGCATGGCTTGAATTATCGACAGCAAGGTGGTTTCTGCGCCGCATGCAGTACCGCCTGAGCTCGTGAAGGCTGCTCCGACTTTTCCTTCGAGTTTTCCGTAGATCTTGACTGATTCATCGATGAAGGTTTTGAGTCTGCCTGACATTTCGCCGAAGTAAGTTGGGCTGCCGAAAATGATTCCGTCGGCATTCACAAGGTCTTCGAAATCTGTCTGATCTATCTTCTTGACATCCACTTTGGTTCCTTTGATTTGTTTTGCGCCTTCGGCAACCGCGTGCGCCATTTTTTCAGTGTTACCCGACTTGGAATCGTAAACAATCAATATTTTTGCCATTCTAATTCGCGTCCGGTCGTTCTTGGGAGTGTTCACTATTGCATTCGTGTGTTTTATGGTTTTCTCGCGTACGCGAGTGCACTGCTTTGACTGGAAGAGGCGTTCGTCGCGGAGAATTGGGTTTTCGTTGTGAACTGGCGAACAGTTTTTCTTGCTAAAATGAGAAATCAAAACAAGAAATATGATGGGCCTTGGGTCAAAACACACATTTTTGCAGCCTTTCTTTAAGAAAATAGTCTAGAATTGAAGAAAAACTTAAAAGCAACCTATGGGGCAATTACTGGAAGTGAATGAGGGACATGGTAGGATTAGTTTTCACTCCCTTCTCTCCTTTCTCCCCTCGAGAATGAAACTACCATTTCCCTCATTGACGATTACTCTTTCTTCGCCACTTATAGCTTATGGAACATTGTTCTATTCTCACTAGGCAGGTGGGGATCGGTGCTATTGGATTGATTACAAGCAGAAAACGTTCTGCCTTGGAGCATTTGTCGTGGAAGTTGTTTTTTAGTGGAATTCTTTTGTTATTTGATCTACGCTCATGATTTTTGCGTTGTAGACGTCTTTGAGGTATTTCAGTCCTTGTTCGTGATCCTCTTTCGTGAAGGCTTCAACACCGTCTTCTGCGACTATGATTTTGTATCCTCTGAAGAAGGCGTCGGCCGATGTGTGTCGGATGCAGATGTTGGTGTGAAGTCCTGTGAGGATGATTGTTCTTACTCCTTCGCCTTTGTAGAGTGCTCGCAGGAGCATGTCCAGTCCTGTTTCGTAGAAGGAGCTGTACGTTCTTTTTTCGACGATGTAGTCTTGTTTGGCTGGTTTGAGCTCGGGAATGACTTCTGCCCCTTTTGTTCCTCGTATCGCGTGTTTCCCCCATTTCGCGACGACTTCCTCATCAACGGAAAGATGTGCATCGTTAACGTAGATGACGGGTACTCTGGATTTGCGTGCGGCTGCGATGAGCTTCTTAATGTTTGGAATTATGTGCATGGCTCTTTTACACTGTAAGTCGCCGGTGACGAAGTCGTTCAGAAGATCGATGACCAATACAGCTTTTCTGTCCAAATGGCTCACATCTCTATCTGAGTGAGAGACTGTAAAGAAAAATATAGTTTATGGTTTTGTCTATTTCGCGGTGTCAAGGCTGTAGAATCCGTCGGTCAGTTTTTCTGAAACCCGCTTTCTTACTAGGACGGTGTCCTCTATTCTGATGCCTCCGTAGCCTGCGATGTATATGCCCGGTTCGTTTGACACGACGTTTCCGGCGACCAGTCTGTCTTTGCTGGTTGGTCCTAGCACGGGGGGTTCATGAATCTCTCGTCCTACACCGTGTCCGAGACCGTGGTTGAAGTTTTCGCCGTAGCCTGCCTTTTCAATTACTTTGCGGGCCACTTGATCTACGTCTTTTCCTTTTGCCTTGGCTTTTATCGCGTGATAGGCTTTTTCTTGAGCCAGTTTTATGATGTCGTAGAGTTTCTTCTGCTTGTCTGTGGGTTTGCCTGCGACGAAGGTTCGTGTCATGTCGGAGCAGTAGTAGGTATATCTTGAGCCGATGTCCACTACGACTAGGTCGCCTTTTTTGATTTCTCGTTGAGCGCAGCCTCCGTGCGGGTATGCCGAACGGATTCCTGAGGCCACGATTGTTTCAAATGCCGTTCCGTAGCCTCCTTTCTTGCGCATCGCGTACTCGATTTCGGCTCCGACGTCGATTTCTGTTGCGCCAGGCCTGATGGTTTCGTAAGCTGCCTTCATGCCGGCGACTGTGATTTCACCTGCTTTTCGCATGAGCTTCTGTTCCTCTTCGTCCTTCACTTTGCGCAGCTGCCACATGAGGTTTCCCTGCACTTTCAGTCTTGCCTGTCCTCGCAGGGCTTTTGCCAGCTGTTTGTAGATATCGTAGCTGATCGAGTCTGTGGCTAGTTTTTTGATTTTCAAGGTCTTGAATTGTGGTCCAATCTTGTCTGTTATTTTTTCGTTGCGTCTAACGAGTTCGACTTTGAAGTCTTTTGCTTCAGCCTTTGTCTGGTCATAGTTGACTCCATAAGAGTACAGCGTGCAGTCGCCCTTCTTTGGGATGAGCAGACAGGTTGCGCCGGGTGTTCCTGTCAAGTATCCTAGATTGTATTCGTTGATGACTAGGAAGGCGTCGAAGTGTTTCTTTTCAAAAGCCAGCTGCTTGAGTGCTTCAACTTTTTTCAATGTTTTCACCGCTGTGAAAGAATGTTTTACTCTGTGGTCTGGGCTAAAATGCTTTGCTGTTTAACCGCCGCTGACGACGGGCATTAGAATGACGCGGTCTCCGTCTTTGAGTTTTGTTTCAACGCCCTTCAGCTGGTTTAGGAGGTAGCCGTTGACTGTAGCCATGAAATTCGACTTGACGTCACTTCCGCCTGACTCGTAAACGGCCTTCTTGAAAGGAGCTCCATATTTCTTCGACAGCATGACCAGCAGGTCTGCAACTGAAGATTTCCCTTCAATTTCAATCTCCTCTGTTCTCTTGCTGCCTGTGATGTTTCGAATGTGACCCAAGTATTCTACCGTCACTTTCAACGCAATGCACCGGACTAGTCTATTGTTAAGTTGGAGTCCTTATTTATTGATTACAGTCTTCTTTCAGAGACTCTGCATTGGGAAGTTGGCGATTGGGACAGGGAAACACTATTAACATTCTTTGACG
>CAZHZB010000039.1:0-7453 GCA_964537045.1 uncultured Candidatus Bathyarchaeia archaeon
AACTGCCTGCAGCAGTCGTCACCTCTTCCAGATTGCCTTCCGCGTACACAACTTCGTCGACGGTTGCTTGTTTCCTGAACTCCTCAACATAAGAGATGATTCGTATGGTATCTAATGTTTCTCTGGGGCCTTCGATGACTTCTCTTGGTTCGATCTCATAGATCGATGGAACAAAAGAAGCTTGGTTGTCTTCTTTCACTTCGGCTAAAACTTTGACCCAGTCTATCTGTCGAATTCTCGTCTTCAAGTCGTAGTCATTGCTTATCTCTTTCCATTCTTTTGCGGGTTCAAACTCGGTCTTTATTCTCCTTCCGCTTTTCTTGTCGTCAAAAATGGAATAGATCAGTTTTCTGCGTTGATGCCACCAGTACTCTTTGAGACTGAAGTTCTGAAAATGCCAAGGTTTCCCTTTGACTGATTCCACGGTAGCAAATTCGTTGGACAAGGCTGAACTCGAGGACTCGTAGAGTTCTTTGAGGGTTTCGCAAAGCTTCAGAGCATTGTCTTGTCCATAGATCATCAAGTCAATGTCCGAATATTTCGGATGGTAGAAGTCGTGCAACATAGAACCGAAAACGCCGAGGCTCTCAAGATTGAGTCTTGTGTGTTTTGTGACGCTGTCAACTACATCTTCGGTAGCTTTGAGCAAATCGTCCTTGGCTTGCACTGCCAGCAAGGCTTGTAGTTTTTCTTCAGGTTTCCTTACTTCAAAAATGTCTTTTCTCTTAACACCGACAACTTGTTTCTGAAGCATATCGTTGAAAATCAGGTATTGTGGACATCTCTGCTTGATGAGTTGCCATCCTTCATTTTCAAAGAACTTGTACCATTGGCATTCGACACCATTTCTGAGTGCTTTCGGATTGTTCGATCTGAAAATGCGTTCGGATGCATATTCGACGTCGCAGATGTAGGATCCTGCAGGATGCGAGTAGCCGAGAACACGGAAAATCAAACCCTCTTTGGTGGCTATCGCGTCGCGGTCACGCAGTCTCAGAGTGGCCAAATGTGTTCCTCCTCGCTCGCGCCGGTGCCGACAACGACTTGATGATGGACTTCTCCCGTTTCAAGGTTTTCCACTCGTTCAAGCATTCCCGAGACGCGAATTCTGCAACCTTGACGTGCAACGTTTCGGTAGCAGCCTATCATCGAAACTACTGTCTCTGGAGTCTTGTCTTCAATGAGCCCGGACGATGCAGAGATGGATTTGCAGCTCTCGATTCCGTAGAGCGCTGGGCGGAACATGGTCTCAGAGTCGTCTTCCACTACGCACTCAAACGTGACTTGGGAAATTGGCAAGTATTTGAAAGAACCGTATTTTGAGTTGATCTCACAGGGTTTTCGGACAGCGTTGTACATGAAAACTCTGCCTTGATATTTCCCCTTGAATCGCCTAGCCGCTTCTATTCGATTCTTGGATGTATAACTGAGCTTTTCACTCTTGGCGAGATTATCTATCGTCGCTTCGAGCTTTCGAAAATTGTGGGCGCCATAAACGACTAGATCGATGTCTGACTTTGATGTGTGCATGTTCAATGCAATCGAGCCGTGAAGCCCGAAATCTTCGATTCCTACGTGTGATTCCCTGGACAACAATTCGACCAAGTTCAGTGCAGATTCTTGAAGATCATCTTTTTTCGGCAGTGTGGCCAGACGTTTTAGACATTCTTTCGGAACGTAGAGATCTTTTATGGAAGGTATAGGTGAACTAATGATTTCTTTTCCTCTTAGCGGACAGAAATAGACATACTCGGGAAAATTGGTTCTGAAGACTCCGAGAAAGTTCTGATAGTTCTGGGCGGTGTAGAGTCGCTCGGCTCGAAAGACTTTCTGCCCTTCATAGTTCCACGTGTTTTCAAGATAGTCTATACTGAATAAAGGCTTGAATCTTGCGGGGATATACTTCAGAAAGGCAAGAACCCGGTTCTGTGGATGTTCATATCCGAAAACATTGAAAATGAAACCTTCTGTGGTTACAAAAGTGTCCCCGTCCTCAGGAACCCAGTTTGTCAAGTTCGTCCGAAGCACCTCCTTAGAATGAGAATAAAACACTAAAAAACCTATTGTAGAAGCACGCAACGCTTAAAACGTGCAGATATTAGAGCAGAATGAAGTGAACGAAATTGGATGAGAATTCACATCCTTATGTAGTATTCCTTCCAGCTGAGCACAAAACCAAGATATTAAGCGCCATCTTCGGCTCGAGGGCAGCCGTTGATATCCTGAAGTTCTCGTTGAAGCAAGGTATATCGAACAAGATCTATCAGAAGGACCTAATGAAAAAGCTGACGTTCTCAAACAAGACCATAATTGAGAACCTAAAATCTTTGACCAAGCTCAGGGTTTTGGACGAGAACATGGAAAAAGCAGAAGAGAACAGGAGAATCATCTGGGTAAAAACCTACAGGCTCACCGATTCTGGAAGATGGTTCGCCTTGCTCCTAGCTCAAGAAAAGGATCTTAGCGAAGACGAAAAGGCCGGAATTCTGCAGGACTTGTTCAGAACGTATGTCCGATGGGTGAAGAACTTGTCAGATAAACTGCACGTCGACAAAGCAAAACTGGTGAGGACTTTCGAAGAAGAAATGAAGTAAGTGGAGGGTTGAAACATGAAACCGATAGTCATAGCAGTTGTTGGAGGCAAGAAATCCGGAAAGACTACGACGATAGAAACACTGATCAGACATCTAGCGAAAGAAGGATACAAGATCGGAGCGGTGAAACACATTCCAGAACCGAACTTCACGATCGATCAAAAAGGGAAAGACACGTGGACTTACGCACAGTCAGGAGCCACGGTGATAATAGGCGTGTCAGCCAGAGAAATTGCCACAATCGAAAGGACAGATTTCAGAGGGAAGTCCCTGACTGAAATCCTGCGAAAGTGCAAGGACTGCGACCTAGTTTTTATGGAAGGGTTCAGGGATCTGGTAGCCAAGAACAGAAAGATCTACAAAATAGTTGTATTGAGCTCTGAGGAGCAAGCTGCAGAAGACCTGAAAATCTTTGAACCGATTTTGGCTTTTACAGGTCCTTACCATCTAAAAACCACTGGAAAGTGGCCTCCTTACGTGGACATTTTGAGAAGCCCTCAAGAACTCATAAATCTCGTGGAAAAGCTTGTTTCAAAAAGAGTGGCAACTTGAGTCGTGTTGGTGCTGAGTTGTGGGGTTTGGAGATCAAATCTGAGGGGGGAGATGGGAGAAAGGAGATAGGTAAAAATTTATTGCAGCTCGCCAAACCTTTCCACCCCGCACTTCAACACATACTCTTGTTGCGTCATCTCCTTTTAGAGAGCTTTGAAGGCTTCAGACCATCTGTTGTACAAGGCGAGCATGTCAAGTGACACGCTTGGCTTCCTGTCTTCTAGTATCTGTCTGAAATCATCCATAGTTAGTGGGCGCGGCTTCGCCATTTTGTCACTGGCCTGTCCAGATTCGAAGAATTCGCCTATCAGTTTTAGTTGCCCAGACTGGTTGACGTCTCTGATGTCACTTCCCGAGAAGCCTTCTGATAGTCTTGCTAACTCATGCAAGTCGACATCTGGGGCTAAATGAAGATTGGTGGTGTATAGCTTGAACATCGTCAATCGAGTGTGATGGTCCGGGAGCGGAACCAAGATTCTCTTCTGGAATCTCCTGATGAAAGCCCAGTCCAAATCCCACGGTTTGTTGGTTGCTCCTATCACGTAGACGTAGAGGTTCTTGCCTTTGTCAACGATTCCGTCCATTTCCTTCAAGAATTGGTTGCGGACACGTATCTCGCCGCCGACTTCGTTTGAGTGTTTGCCCATCAACGAATCCAGTTCATCGACGAAGACTATTGCCGGCCGTCCTTCCTGAGCGGATTTCCTGACCTGACCAAAGAGTCGGGCAACGTTTTGTTCTGCCTCACCCAGCCATTTCGACATGACTGAAGCTGCGTCAATGGAAACGAAAGTGGCGTCGATCTCGGTGGCAACAGCTGCCGCCAGTAGCGTTTTTCCGCATCCAGGTGGCCCGAACAGCAGTATTCCTCGCGGCCAGCCAAGTGGAAACAGATCTGGTCTTTGAACAGGATAGATTATTGCTTCCTTCACAGCTTTTTTCGCTGGGTCAAGACCAACAACTTCGTCCCATTTTACGTTGGGTTTTTCTGTGACTATCAATTCCTCATAACTCGACTTGCCGTTGCCGCCGTCACCGTTGTTCTTAGGTCCTCCGTCAGTATCACCGTTTTTCGTCTCTAGATTAGGCATTTCGCGTGGTCCGACGGCTCCTTGAATGGCTTTTATTCGTTCCTGATATGCTATGGCTCTTTGAACATAGACCTTGTTGAGACTGTATTCTGGATAGAGTTGGACAAGTTGAAGAAGGCTTTCAATGGCCTTCTGGTACATGGTTATCGCCATGCCTTTTGAGCCCTGTTTATCAAGACGCACTGCTTCAAGAGCGTAGTTAGTCGCGGATTTCTCGAGTTCTGATGAAGCACTCATGTTCTTCATTCTCCCGTGTTCATTTCGATCTTTATCCTACCTTTTGACCCTAAGCTTTGGAGGGCCTTTTCTATTTCCTCGTTTGAGGTTGACAAGTCGACTGAGCATCGTGTCAAGTCGATTTGCCCATTACTTTTCTTAACATAATCGAGGAGGATGTCCTCAATATCTCGGTTCTCCACCGTTAAGGAGATTTCTTTGATTTCAGCCTTCTTATAAGAAAAGAGGGTTTGGGAAGAGTCTTTTTGAGAAGACTCTACAGATTTCTTCCCACTGGTCTCGGAGATGTTTGAGGCGAGTGCCACCATTTCTCTTATTGTGCTGTGCTCGGGTTCAGGGATCTTGGTAACGGCTGGGGGTTCTGGCAGGTTTTCAGAGATTTTCTGTTCAAGATAGCATGAGACTTCTTTGAGTATCTCTTGTCCACCGACTGTTTTCATCTCTATAGGAATTGTAGATTCATCCGCTGTCAGCTTCGTCGAATACAAAGTCTCACTTATTGTGTCTTTGACTTGGTTCAGTTCTGATGAAACGTCAGGCAACACTGACATAAGTTCTTGGGACACGCCTTGCAGAAGCCTTAGAGCCGGCTTGAGGTCGACGACTATTTCACTGAGTTCTCTGATTGTCTCGAGCCTGAGAACAACGCGCTCTATGGCTAGTTCCACATTGCAGAGGAATTGTATCAGTTTCCGCACTTCTGAGAGTTCGTTCGCACATATAGAGGCTTTTTCTTTATTCTTATTCCTCAGTGAACTGACACATGTTTGGAAGAGGACCCTGTCCCTTTCTTTGAGTCTGTGCGTTGCTAGGCCAAGTTTGCCCTGTTGGATTTTCAGAGTCTGAATAGACTTGTTTACAGTCTCTCGAAATGGCGGAGGGCGCGGACGAATAAAACTTTTGATGAAATGTCCCTCCGCTCGTCACTCTCTTACTTTCAGTTCTATATTCCGGTCTTTCCGATTTCTTTCACGTATACAACTACTGGTGGTTCAGGCAGCTCCCGAAACGATGGGGAAGTGTTTGTGACTTTGGACATGTCGGCCATTTTGATCTTTGACGGTTCTCCCAGAACGATGTTTGAGAGTTTGCTCCTGGTAAGTTCCCAATCAGTCTTCTGCATTTGGATTCTTTTCAGGTTCGCCTGAATCATCGCAAAAGCTGTTTCATAGGTTTGGTTGTCAATCTTTCCGATTTCGTGCTCGATTTCAAGGTTGACAAGTGCGTAGGTCAAGCCTTTTATTTCGTCGGAACATCTTGCGGTCTGATCGTCTATATCTTCCATCAATGCTTGCGTTTCTGTCTTGAGTTGCGTTAACAGTCCCTCGAAACTCATGTGCAACTCGGAGTACATTTCCTTCGGAATTTTCTTCTTGTCTGACAGTTCTCTTAGAGCCTGATCCTTGCGCCAGATCAGAGGCAATTGATCGCAGAGAATGGCCGCCTGAGCCTTGATGTTAGAAACTAAGGTTATGTCGACACCATCGATCTTAAGGTGCTCAGTGGAGTATTTCGAAAATCGTCCATTGCCTAGTTCAACAAAGACCGATTCGAATTTTCCGCTTGGGGTAACGGCAAAAGATGCAATCTTCCCTATTGGACATCCATACTCATCTTTCACTTGTTTTCCGACGGAAAGAAAAAGGTTGGAGTTTTGTGACATAGTCTTTCAACTCCAAGTTTAGGATGTCTCTGTGCCGGATTTCTCGCCTACTGGGGCTGTTGGAAGTCCTGGGATGCCTGGTGGCAGGTCTGGGAACTTCGCTTTGATTCTTTGTTCTGCAACTGTTGAAGCTTCTCCGAGAATTTTGGCAGCATCTTCGTTTACGCTGTCGAAACTTAGTGTCATTCCTGAGCCTTGTCCTGCTTCGATCATTATTCCGCTGAGCATGTTGCCAATTTCGCCAAGTTCGCTTTCAGCTTCGGGGAATACGCTGACGAGACCGCTCTTAACGGATCTCAAGACGCTGACTGCTGGTCCTAGTGTAGATACTACGTCTCCAAGTTCTGATACAGTGCGTAATCTTAACACGATTTGTTCAAGCGCAAGCCCTGCATTTATGATCAGTCTTTCCATCTTGCGGACTTCAGCCAGTTCGTTTGCGAAAACGTTTGCTCGTGCCGTGTCATGCTTGGTGTATGCATCGACAATTCTCGCAAAGATTGTCTTGTCTCTCTGTGTAAATCTCTCTGTTGCCTGGTCAAGTTTCTGTACTTGCAGTTCAATACGTCGTACGGCAAAATCCAGTCGTGGTTTCAGAGGGCCTGGTGGTCTCACTGCTTCTTTGACGCGGTTGGTGAAAGGTGCCTCTTCTCTTCTCGATTCCCATTTTTTGCTAAATCTTTCTGACAAATTAATTACCTCCTGAGAAACAGAGATCGCGTGAAACGATCTTATACATTGTTAACATGGCTAGAATATGCTCAGATATATGCAGGACTATACGTCCAAGTCAAGGCGGCTTTGGGCTTTAATTTTCCAACTAAAAGCCAATGTGTCCGCTTTTCCGAGAATAGACAAAAAAGTGTAAGTTAGACTAAAAAGCGGCTGAATCCAATTGCTAACCAAAAGGTGAATCAAATGGGCGAAAGGTTAAAGATTTTCATCTTCGTCGCGATCTTAGGCTTCTTCGCTGGCGTCATCGCAGACTTGGCCTCTACATATGCAATTCCAGCTCTCATGCAAATCCTGCCCGCTTTCCTGAACGCCAGGTATTTGCTTTCAGGATTCGCAGGAGCCTGTCTAACGCTCGGCTTAGTAAGCGTCTGGGCCTACGTCACTGGAACAAAAGACCGATAGCCTTCTCCCCTCCCTTTTCTTTATCGAAGAACTGTTCGCGTCTCTGTTTTTGTCGTCTGGTTCATGAGAAAGACAGAATTATTGTGGACTCCGGAGCGGAAAAAGAAATCATCCTGGTTTCATTGTACCTCGATTTCGTCATAGTCCAATTCAAAGAAAGCCCCTCCGTAAGATTTCAG
>CAZHZB010000040.1:0-7388 GCA_964537045.1 uncultured Candidatus Bathyarchaeia archaeon
CTTTCGTTGCCTGGATTTGCGCAATAGAAAGCGGGAGGCGCGTGATTCTCTCTTCGAGGTTTCCAGGAATTTCTTCGGATTCTTTAAGATTTCCTTTGTGTCTTTCCAAAAAATGGCTGCAGGTGTTCCATCAAGAATTCGATGATCTGCGTACTGTACGCTTCATTGTTGTACAATCTGTGGTTTTAGTCGTCGACGTAGAAAACATTCTGAACGTACGAAGACAATTGAGCTGACAACTGTCTGATTCCTTGTGCCAAAATGACAGTTTAGATTTCGCCGTCGCACTTTTCCTTGAGGACTTGCGCTTTTGCCAGAGCCGTGAGAGTCTGCTCCTTCGTCCTACCTGCTCTGTGCTTTGCGATGACCAATAGACCATTCATTCGCTAACGGCTATCACTTGGGGCCTTCTAGGCTTAGAACTGTTGTTTGTATGTTGACTGATGTTTGGTGACAAGCCTTAAATTTACTTGAGAAGCATGTTTCAAATGCTTTGTCTCAAGGAGACGTTTGACGATGCCTGCCCTAAAGGTAAAATTTCCGGAGATTTCACAAGTCGCAGTCGTTGTCAGAGACATGAAGAATACCATAGAGAATTATTGGAAGATGCTCGGCTTAGGACCTTGGTCAATCTACACTTTTGCACCGCCAGCTCTCACCGAAATGACGGTACATGGAAAACCAACCAATTATTCAATGAGGCTTGCCGAAACCACCGTTGGAGGCGTCATAATTGAAGTCCTTGAGCCATTGGAAGGTCCGAGCATCTACAAGGAGTTTCTTGAGCAGAAAGGCGGCGGTCCTCATCACGTTGCCTGTTACAAGGTGCCCGACGTAAGGGAAGCGTTAACTAACTTCAAGAAAATGGGCATCGAGGTTCTTCAGAGCGGCAAATTCGACGAAGTAGAGTTCTACTATCTCGACACTGAGAAAACACTTGGCATGGTTACAGAAATAGTAAAAGACGGGAAGATACGCCCTCCGGAAGCCTACTACCCGCCTCGGAAAAGATAGAGGCACCTATTTTACTATTTGTTTCACAGTTTTGATTATTCTGTCTTCGTCAGGTATGACCACTTTTTCAAGCGCAGGGCTGTATGGGATTGGAACGTTTGGAGTTGCTACCCGCTTTATTGGGCTGTCCAAGTAGAACAATCCTTCCTCGGCCACCATGGCAGCTATTTCAGATGCAAACCCACATCTCTCATAGTCTTCATCAACGATCACGAGTTTCGACGTTTTCTTGACTGACTCAAGGATAGTCTTCTTGTCAAGTGGTACAATCGTTCTGGGATCCACGATTTCGAGGCTGATTCCTTCTTTTTCAAGTTTTTGCGCGGCATTGATTGCCTTGTGCACCATCAAGGAAGTGGCGACGACGGTAACGTGTTTTCCTTCTCTTTTGATGTCTGCTTTTCCGAAGGGGATGGTGTAGGGTTCTTCAGGAACGGGTCCTTTTGCCGAAGAGTAGAGGCCTTTGTGTTCGAAAACCATCACTGGGTCTTCGTCTCTGATTGCGGACGCTAATAGACCTTTTGCGTCGCAAGGTGTGGACGGAATTACAATTTTCAGCCCCGGTACGTGGGCAAAGATTGAGTATAGACATTGAGAGTGATGTGCTGCAAATCCGAAGCCCCCGCCTATTACGGTCCTTATCACCATTGGAACCTTCGCCTGTCCGCCGAACATGTATCGCATCTTGGCTGCCTGATTGTAGATTTGATCCATGCACACGCCAAAAAAATCTACGAACATCAACTCTACCACAGGATGCAAACCTGTGGCTGCGGCGGCTGCCGCGGCTCCTATGAAGCCGGCTTCTGAAATCGGAGTGTCTATGACTCTTTCAGGACCAAACTTCTTCACGAATTTCTCGGCAGGAGTAACGCCGAAGGGTCCTCCACCATAGAACACTTGCAGGTCCTCACCCATGAGAAAGACTTTCTCGTTTCTTTCCATTTCCTGCATTAGTGCCTCTGTTATGGCTTCCTTGAACGTCAGTTCCCTTTTCACGTTGTTTTCAGTCATTTTTCTCCTGCCTCCTCAGTAGTATGAGCTCACGAAAACGTCTTTCAACGCTTCTTCAGGTTTAGGCCAAGGACTTTCGTCTGCGAATTTAATGGCGTCATCAACGAGTTTCTTCACCTCGTTTTCGATCTCCGCTACCATGCCTTCAGTGCAAACGTCTTTTTCAATCAGGATCATTCTGAATTTGTTGATGGCGTCTTTCTTCTTCCACTCTTCAACTTCAGCTTCACTTCTGTAAGTTGTCCACGGATCGCCTTCTTCATGACCCAAGTACCTGTAAGTTTTGAATTCGAGTAATGTTGGTCCTTGTCCTTCTCTCGCTCTGCCGGTTGCTTCTTCAGCGGCTTCGTGCACAGCCATCACGTTCATTCCATCCACTACTTTTCCGGGAATGCCGTAGGCAGCGGCTCTGTCTGCGATGTTTTTTGCGAGCATGACCTTCGTCACAGGTGTAGATTCCGCGTATTGATTGTTCTCACAGGCGAACAGGACTGGGAGACGCCAGATGGCTGCAAGGTTCAATGATTCGTGGAACGTGCCCTGATTGGATGCTCCGTCTCCAAAGAATACGACGGTCACTTGTTCCGTCTTCTGCATTTTGCTCGAAAGTCCTGCTCCGACAGCGAGTGGCAAACCTCCTCCAACAATTGCGCTTGCACCTAGCATGCCGACGCTGAAATCGGCCAAATGCATCGAACCGCCTCTGCCTTTGCAGACACCTGTTTCGCGCCCGAACAGCTCCGCCATCATGCGTTTGATGTCAACGCCCAAAGCAATGCAGTGGCCATGTCCGCGGTGGTTACTAAGGACGTAGTCGCCCTTTTTCAAGGCTGCGCACACTCCGACTGGCACAGCCTCTTCGCCTATGCTGAGGTGGACCGCTCCCACGATTTTTCCTTGTGCAAACAGGTCTTTGACTTTGTATTCGAAGGTTCTTATCGTCAGCATCTTCTTGTACATGTCGATCATTTTTTCTTTTGTCAAAACCATTGGGTTTTTCTCCTTGTCTAAAGAGTGTTTGGAATCTGAAAGAAAAAAGCGTGTTGGTAAGAGTACTGTGCCCGCATTTGTGCCTTACTTGAGTCCATACAGGTTTTTGGCATTGTCGTACAGTATCCAGCTTCCCGCTTTGTACGCATAGTCTTCATCCATGAAGCCGGAGTCCACCAAGTCTTGCAAAGCTCTCGATATTCCTTCCTTTCCGAGAACAGCAGCGATCCAGTGTGTTTCAGGTATCTTTCCACCGTCAGAACCGTACATTATCTTTGTCATGGGCGCCATTTCAAACAGTTGAAGCATCTTCTGACGAACTCCAACGTGTATCCAAGGCACCGTACATGAAACATCGATGTTTACATTTGGGAAACTGTTAGCAAGCCAAGCGAGTTCTTCAGTGTAAGGATAACCTGCATGGAGAAGCGCGAACTTGGCTTTTCCGAGTTTTGGATCTTTCAACAGGTCATAGAGGTGTATTGGATTGCACTTCTGCACATTTATGATCGGGGATTCTCCTATTCCGGTGTGAATCTGAACAGGCACGTTGAGTTTTATGCTTGTTTCGATTCCTCTGCAGGTGAGGAAGTCGCGTACGATTTTCTCTTTTGCTATGACATCAGGATGTTTTGACATCTTCTCGTCCAGCGGCAGTGAGAACAGATTCTTCTTCCTCAGTTCATCATATGCTCTTCGGGCGTCCTTTATATCGTGATCATGAATGTCGAGGCCGTAACCGTAAGCAATGGCTGACTTGTAGCCAATGTAACCTTCTTTTTTCACGACGTTCGTGATCGTGTCAACAAACTCCTCCAAGACGTCGTCGAAACTGCTGTTTGCTTTGAATAGTCTGAAGAAGAGTTTGTCAAACCGAATGATAAAATTGAACTTCTGTTTCCTGAACGTTTTGCCAAGGCTCTTTGAGTCTGCATCGTAGCTGTGAGGGTATTCAGAGGAGGGATATCCTGTGTCGAAAAAGAGCCAGGCGATCTTGGCGTCATCGAAAAGGTGAGAGATGTATGCGATCTGTTTTTCGGTGTTTCCATAGGGATACGCTTTGCTTCTGGCGGCCAAGATGTCTTCTGCATTTTTTGATCTGACGTTGAGCACTCGTGCAAGCTCTTTCAAGACTCTTCTGTAGAGGACGTAATTTTCGTTTTCGCGTTCCGGTGCCGTTGTCCAGTGGAAGAACTGTGCGAAGGTTGCACCTTTCTCGTCCTCTCTTTCCGGTAAGAAAGCATGTGCATGATGGTCCAAAACAGGACATTCGGAGAGGTCTACCATCTTTATCACGCTCTAAACTTGCCATATAGCGCGTTTATAAGTTTTGTGAGTTCTGAAAGAAAGAGAGCCACCAACGTGGATTACACGTAACGGGCGGATATCATTCATGGTCAACTTGGCACAATTGCTTTGCATTTGACTCATCGATGCTGTTAGCCGATTCGAAAATCTCGGTCAGGCACGATCAACTGGGCAAGCAACGGTGATAAGAACAGAAATGTCCCCTTTCACAAGCAGTCATGTCTGGGAAAAGCATTTAATACTGAACGTTGAAAACGGGAATAGAACAATAGATGGTCGTGATGTTATGGCGAACCTCATAAAAATCGATGAAGGGGAAACGCTTTCTGTTATGAAAAGACTGGTATCAATAAACAGTGTGAACCCCTGCATCGAGAAGGGGGAAGGCGAGATTGAAGTCTCAAAGTACATAGCTGAATATCTTGAGAGGACAGGTTTGGAAGTCAAGACTCAGAATGTTGTTGACGGCAGGTTCAACATCATAGCTACTTTGAGGGGCTCAAGCGATGGCAGAAATCTGATGTTCAATGGCCACACGGATACTGTGGGCATACGAAACATGTCAATAGAACCCCTCAAACCCATCATCGAGAACGACAGGCTACATGGAAGAGGCTCTTGCGATATGAAAGGTCCAATAGCATCCATGATGATTGCACTGAAAACGCTGGCAGAATCAAAAGTCGAACTAGGAGGTAGTGTGTCACTTTCTACGGTGGTAGGCGAAGAGTTTGACAATGTTGGTGCAAATAGACTAGTGACTGACAAGCAATTCGGGAAGCTAACCCAGGCACTCATTGTTGGCGAGCCGACGACCTTGCAGTTGGCAATAAAGCACAAGGGTTTCGCGAATGTCGAAATGGAAGTTGAAGGCAAGGCCGCTCACGGTTCCGTACCTGAGAAAGGAATCGATGCGATAGAGAAGGCAGCAAAGATAATTTTGGAAATGGAAAAACTGAAGAAAGAGTTTGAATCGAAGAAAGATCCTTTGCTCGGACAGCCAAAGATTCACACGTCAACCATCGAAGGCGGGCGAGAATGGAGCGTGGTTCCTGATCGCTGCGTGGTTCGTTTCGAACTGAGAACGATACCTGGGTACGCGACAAACCAAGCAATGAAGGACATTGAGAGAATCATACATGAACTTGCGTACAAAGATCCAGACGTCAAAGCTAAAGTAGGGCTCTTCCTATCAGGCGAACCGTTGAATACCTCTCCCGAAGAACCAATGATAAAGGGCTTGCAAAGAGCAATCAAAGCAATCAGAGGAACTACACCTCAGATAATCGGACTTCCATTCTATACTGAAGCGGCCATATTTGCGAAAGCATTGACGGTCCCTGCGTGCATAATCGGTCCCGGAGACATTGCTCAAGCTCACTCAGCTGATGAATTCGTAAGAATAAGCGAAGTTGTTGATGCCGCAAAAATCTATGCACTAACGGCCATTGATTTTGTCAATCAATAAGCTCAACGAAACAGAATACTGAGCACTCTAGACAACAGACCTCGCTTTCTTTTTCTAGAGAGAGTACATTCATCGAGGAATTTGCTGGGAAAAGATTAGAGTTCTGGCCTATTTTGCCAGTTGGTTCAGTCCTCTCAGGAAGGAATAGATTTCGTTTTCCGTGTTGTAATGGACCAAGCTTGCACGCACCATGGTTGCAACTTTGTACAGTTTGGTCGACATGTTCCACAGATCACCGAAACGCAAAGCCACGTTGTGCTTGTCCCAGAGATATTTGGCAACGTCTATGTCATTCATTCCGTCCACTTTGAAGGCAAACGCCGGGTCTCGTTCATCTACGCGTTTCGCATCTTTGATTCCATAAAGTTTGACGTGGCGCATGTTCGCAAGACCGGGGATTTTGGTTGATCCTTCCAGCATCTTTCTTGATAGTTCTTTTTCATATTCTTCGATGGCATTCATGGCTATTTTGCAGCTGCGTGTTCGTCCCGAATACTTTGAGAATGTGCTCTTGCGCGCGACGTCGATTTTATGGGACAGCCAGATAAGATAGTCCACAACAACTTTGATAGACGCAAACTTTGCTTGATCTAGCGTGCCGTAGGGGGTTCCATAGCCAAACAGACCGTAAAATCCCATTGTCTTGAACAACTCTCCTTTTCCGTAGATGAAACCGCCAGCTGAGGTAAAGAATTTGTATCCGGAGAAGATGAAGAAGTCACAGTTTATGTCTTGAACGTCGACTGGTGCGTGTGGGACCAGTTGAGTTCCATCCACGACATAATAGGCTTTTGCTTCATTGGCGATTCTTGAGATTTCTTTCAACGGGCTCTTGGTGCCTGTCAAGTTCGAGGCTCCTGTGACGCTGATGACAGCAGTGTTTTTGTCGACTTGGCTCTGGAAGTTGTCCATGTCGAGTGTTGCGTCATCTTTGTTTATTTTCACGAACCTGACTTCTTTGACCAGTTTGCGTTCTTTGAGTTCGAGCCATGGGCCAGTGTTAGCAAAATGCTCATTGTACGTGGTAACGATGTTCTCTTTACCAGTGAGCTCCCGTCCGATGGCATAGGCCACCTTGAAGAGAAGATCTGTGGTTGATCCGCCTATCGTAATGTTTTCGTGATGCGGAGCATTAAGAAGATCTCGAAGAGCTTTCTTTCCCTCGATGATGAGCTCGTCGAAATCTTTTGACTCGTCATAAACCGTCGAGGGATGATCTAGCCCGGATTCATTGGCTGCCTTGTCAATACGTGCCACAGTCTCCGCCCGTGCGACTCTGTCGAGGATCATTGTACCCGCTGCGTTGTCAAAGAAGATTCTCTTTCGGCCTCTCCAGTCAGACTCTACTCTTGGAAACTCGGTCCTGATTTCCTGAATCAACTCCTCCGTGAATAACATGAGCTATCGCCTCTAGTCTAGACATTTTCTTCAACTTTTAAACCTAGTGTGTGCGGCGTCGAAACATTGTTGCAAGTCGGGATTCACAAATCAATCATGGCCTATTGGATTCTTTCTGAGGCAATGTTGGGATCGTTAGACAGTCGTTCGAAGCGGGGCAGAAATTGTAGTATCACCAGGCTTATGATGAAGAAGG
>CAZHZB010000041.1:0-7379 GCA_964537045.1 uncultured Candidatus Bathyarchaeia archaeon
AAATCCTAAGAAAATAAGAGAAGTCCTGATGAAGGATTGAGCTTTGCCTTACAAGTCGGTTTTTACACGAGGTTTTACTAAGGAATTTAATAAACTGCCAAAAAGCACCAAAGAACAGATTTTGAAAGCATTGGAAAAAACCGTTGCGAATCCTTATGCAGGAACCAAACTGCGGGGAAAGCTCGAAGGGTTATGGAGATGTCGGGCGGGCAAATACCGCGCAATCTACACGATAGACGAAAAAGAGAAAACTATAGTGTTCTTGGATGTAGGCTTGAGAAAATCGATTTACGATTGACAGGATAAAACGAAGAATTTAAACGCATGTACAAAGCTATTCCGCCCGACCGAAGCCTCTTTTTTCAACAGATGCTCTAGGAGACTTCGATAAGCCCCCTAGGGGTAGGGTGCTTTTGGTTTGAAAAACGTGAAAAAAGGACTGTGGTTATGCTTTTGGCCGCATCACTTCGACTGTGCTCTTGTCTGCGTCTACTTTGACAAAGTCGCCGTTGCGGATAGCCTTGAACGGATCCTTCTCAAGTTTGTCGACCAACGGGACCTTTGCTATGAATGCACTTACAACTAGCACTGTTTCCACTTCTTTGACTATCATCGCTTTCGGAGCTAATCCATGCTGTGCAAGCTTGAACAGGCCGTCTATTTGGACAACGGAACTGGCTTTTCCTGAAGGGAATACTAACACTTTGTTTGCGATGTTCTGTCCAGCCAGTTCATGGCTCTTTTCTCTGACGACGCCAGTTTTCGGGTCTGTCAGATAGAAGCATATTGGCTCGTGCGAAATGAGTGCCTCTCCTTCAGCGTAGCCTCCGATGATTTTGTGGCATTTTAAAGATGTTGCCATGTCTTTCATTTCCACTTGCCCTTTATCGCTGCGTCTACGCAGTCCTCCAGTCTTCCTACCATCACGTCTTTGAACCTTCTGTAGTAAGCACATTTTGGTGAATCTGTCATTCCTACTTTCTGTTTGTATGCAAACCAGCACGGTTCGTCTATGCACGTATCAACCACCAAGTGTGCGCCTGCTTTTTCTATGATTTTGGTGTATCCAACTCTGTCAGCCAGCAGTTTAGCCGTGCCAGACGTACATACCCAGAAGGTGATGCCGTCGTGTATCTTCTTTTCTTCTAATAGGCGCGCGACGTCTGCAATCTGTTTAAGAGTGTAGTGGGGACATCCGAGTTGGACGAAATCTATCTTCCCGCTCGTTGTCTGAAGCTCTTCCTGAACCGTTTTGAGTTCTCTGTCCGTTACTGTTACCTTTTCTTTAGGCGTGTCGCCTTGGAAGGCCTCTTTCACCGTGGAAGCTTCGACGGTGTATCCAGGTATGTAAAACATTGAGATTGCACCGCTGGTGTTTGACATTGCGCAGAAGTTTATCAGTTCCTCAGTGCTCGGCGGTCTGGTTATCCCTGTTAAAGCGGGAATTCCGTAACCCACGATCTTGCCCACAAGATATCCAAGAAGAGTGTAGTCGAACTCGTCCTCTAGCGAAGTCTTCACGTCTACGAGAAACGTAGCTTTCCTGTTCTCCTTAATGAGCAGTCCATACTTAGGGACTTTTCCGATGACCCCCGCGGCAAGCGCACTTTGAGCGGCTTCCCTATTCGTATAGGCGCCTATTACCGAGTTCACGTAGGGTGTCGCACTTGACTCCGAAAAAGCCACGGTCTCACCTGGAAGAGGTATGTTTTCGCAAAGGTAAGGCACACAGCTCCAGCTTACGATGGCGCCCAGTTTCCTGTATGCTTGCATCACTCTCCGAGCAACTTCAGCCTCGTCTTTCGGGATATCTTTGAACAAGCTGTGAAAATACTTCAGGTCGTAAACTGGGTTTGTGCTCGTAGGCACTTGGCACTTCGCACCGCCGTCAGCTAGGAGTTCAGCCCAATACAGGTCTCCTTCCTGCCCACTTGCGGCAGCATGGGCTCTGGTTATCGGAACCATTTTTTCAGCGTCGTAGGCGTCTCCTATTGCTACTAGCATTTCCATTGCATTTTGTGTTCCTGTCCCCGATTCCCCTTTGAGTATTCTTTCTTCGTCCTTGGTCAAGTGCACGTCAATTCATCCTTTACTGTCCAACCATCGATTGCTGTTTAACAAACGTTTTGTTTCTTTCCTTCCATGAACTTCGCGATGTTGTCCACGCAGATGTCAGAGCATCTTGCTTCTGCTTCCATAGTGTTGAATCCTATGTGAGGAGAAAGCACCACGTTTTCGAGTTTGAACAGCGGGTTGTTCTTTGAAGGAGGTTCCTCCTCAAGGACATCCAATCCAGCGCAGCACAGTTTGCCTGACTTCAGCGCTTCTGCCAACGCTTTTTCATCTATCACTTTGCCCTGCGAGGTGTTGATTATGACCGATCCTTTCTTCATCAGGGCGATTTCCTTTTTTCCAACCAGCCTTTCTGTTTCAGGATTCAACGTGACGTGTATCGAGACGACGTCGCTTTGTTTGAGCAGAGTGTTGAGATCAACGTATTTGAATCCTATTTCTGCTGCTCTCTCAGGGTCAGGGTATTTGTCATGGCCCAAGACTTCCATCTTGAATGCGCGGGCTATCTCTGCAACCCGACAGCCAATGGCTCCTGTGCCGATCAAGCCGAGCGTTTTTCCAGTCAGTTCTCGACCTCCGAAGGGTCTGTAGTCAAATTTCCCTTGTCTAACATGCTTGTCTGCAAGGGTCACTTTTCTGACGGTCGCCAACAACAAAGCCATCGTATACTCCGCCACGGATTCCGTTGCATACCCGGGCACATGAGTCACGAGAATTCCCCTTTCCTTTGCCGCTTCAAGGTCCGCGTAGTGGCAGGTTGTTGCCCATATCGAGATCATCTTCAGTTTCTTTGCGGAGCTGATTATGTTTCTTGTGAGATTGGTCCATCCAACTATGACGACATCTGCGTTCGCGATTCTGTCTTTCAACTCATTCGTCGTTTGGGGTGGTTCTTTGAAGACTTCGAGGTCTCCGAGTGATCGAAGTCTCCTGACGTGTCTGTCCTCGAGGTACACGTGGTCAATTACAACTATCTTCGTTTTGGTCCATCTCTCGTGTATTTAACGAGCTCTTGATTGAACCTTTGACTGCATCAACGTCCATAGCCAATCTACGAATTCCCTGAGGTTCTTGGTTTGTATGTAAATGTCTCCAGGCCCAGTTATCTGTGTCACTAGGCCTTCTCCTCCGAGTATGGTCTCCTTCAATCCTCCGAACTTTATGACTTTATAGCTGCAGGCGCTGCTGAAACCTACGAGGTGAAAATTGTCAACTATCATTGTTTGTCCAGGTCGCAGTGTGTGTTTGTCGATAGCTCCGAAAGTGTTTATGAAAAGAGTGCCGCTTCCAGTTGCTTTCAACATGAAGAGTCCCTGGCCGAAGAGTCCTTTTGTGAAACCTTCCCATTTGATGTCTAGATCGACGTCTCCTGTTGAGGCTATAAAAGCAGATTTCTGTATCACGTAGCCTTGATCAGGCTTGACTTCTAATACTTCTATGTCGCCGACTGGTGCTGCGGCGAATGCTGCTTCTCCTGATCCTTGTGAGGCCGTGTATTCGTTGATCCAGAAGGACTGTCTGCCTATTACTGACAGTCCTATGCTGCCAAGGAGGCTCTTTTCTCTTTTGCGAGTGTGGGGTTCGATGTTCGGGTCCATGTAGGTCATTGCTCCCGCTTCTGCCACTATGCTTTCGCCTTGTTCTAGATTGACGACGAGCATTGAGTAGGATGGTTTGTATTTTATCTCGTACTTCATACTATTCCCTATCTTCAGATGTGTGTGAATGTTATTTCTGGTTTGTGCACGAAACGGAGCAAAGTGAAGTAGATTGCGTTCAGGTCTTCGAGTTTCTTCTGGCTATTCATAAGACTTTTATATGTGATGACTTGTGGTATGAGTAATTGTATTCAAAGACTAAGGTGCTCACATGGAACCTAGCAAGAAGCCGCTCAACGTGCTTATCAAGCAATTGAACGCTGGAATCGCGGTCGTGCTCAAGAACGGCGGCGAGTATAAGGGCAAAATGATCAAGTGCGATGGACACATGAACATACTCTTGGAAGGAGCAACTGAATCCAAAGACGATCAGTTGATAACAAACTACGGAAACGTCCTGCTGAGAGGCAACAACGTCCTCTATATAATGCTGGACGTGCCTACAAGATAAGTGTCCTGCTCTCGCCAACAACATATTTCAGACTTTCTTCAAGTCCAACGTGCAGTGTATGCTTTCTTTCAAAATAGCGAAGAACATTCTGGACGTCTCGCTTCAGCATTTCTTGAGCGTTTGGATGTTCTCTCATCACAAATTGCGGCCAATCGATGATTAAGATGTGCTTGTTGGGACGTAAAATGATATTGTATCCACTCAAGTCTCCGTGAATCACGCCTGCTTTCAAGTAAGCTTTTCGAACGTTGCGCAGGATCTCCTTCAATATCCTTTCCGGTTTTGAGAGTCTCTTCCAGTTTACCAGCTCTGCTCCTTCGATCATGCCCATCGCTATTACATGGCGGTTTTGACTGAACGGTTCGGGCACTGCTATCTTGAATGGAAAAAGCAGCTTTAGAGCTTGGAATTCCTTCTCGGCTGCCAGTCGTGACTGGTAGAGCCATCCTGCGCTGTGTTTAGTCGTGTAGCCTCTTTTGCGCATGGTCTGCCGAAAGCTGGTTCTTCCGAGTCGCTGGAATTTGACTGCGATACGTTCTCCCTTTGTGTTCAAGGCATCGAAAACGTCTGCCTCTTTTCCCACCCCTAGTGGTTTGCCGAATGCTTCGAGCACTCCTGATTTCACCAACCCGTTGATGGCGAGACAGTCGTAACCTGCAAAGTTCAAGGTGTAACCGACGTAGGCGCCCCGCATCGTGTAGATCAAGCCAAGCTTATGCAGTCTGCTCAATCTGAAGTCCGTGTCTCGATCGAGACTGAACTTCGTGAACTTCGCTATTTGTTCTTTTGACACAAATTCGTGCTGGCTCATGGCCGTTTCTATGGCTTGAAGCACTCGCAGGTCTTCGTTTTCAAGTTCACGAAAGACTTTGACTGCAATGTCAGCGGATGACATGATGAGACTATGTAGAAACGTTTCTGCTAATAAGTCTCATCAAGGTGAATAGTCACGATCTTGGCGGCTTTGACCGATTCCTCGACCATTTTTTCTATCTCGAGTTCCTCTTCGGCCTTCTTCACCATTTCCAGTTTGGCTTTCGTTGCGGGTTGATTCGGCGCGGCACAGCAACCTTTTGCTTTTCTGGTTGAAATACTGAGAGTGCCGATTCTTCTGGCCAACGCTTCCGTTTCGACTTTGTCAAATCCTAACAGTGGCCGGTGTATCGGATACTTCGTAGCCGCTTCATCTAGTACTCTGAGGTTCGTTATCGTTTGACTAGCCTGTTCCCCAATTGCTTCCCCTGTCACGATTCCTTCCGCATTTTCCGTGTCGGCGATCCTTTCGGCTATTCGGTACATCATGCGTTTACACAAGAGGCAAGTGAATCGTCTCGGGGCTCTTTCCACAAACGTTTCGAGATTTCTGCCGTGGGGGACGATGCAAACTCTCGTCGGAAAACCAATCGCCCATTCAAAAAGCTTCTTCGCAGTCTCCAGAGCCTTCGTGGTGTTCGTCTCATCACTGAAAGGGGCATTATCCAAATAGATGGGAGTGATGGTGCAACCCCGCTTCATCGCGAGCCAGCATGCTACAGGTGAGTCTATCCCTCCGCTCAACAGACACACGACCTTTCCCTGCGAACCGACGGGAAAACCGCCTGGCCCATCTAGAGTTTCGGAGTAGACGTAGGCTTCCTTTTCCCAAATTTCAATGCTGATCGTGTGCTGTGGGTTTGTGAGATCCACGTGGAGATGGCGATTTTTCAGGTTTTCGAGAATTTGTCTTCCTGTCTCCTTGCAGACATCCATGCTTGAATACTGATGGACTCCTACCCTATTACAGCGAACGGCAAAACTAGTTCGTTTCTCCGCAACTGAACGTGCAACGTTAATTGCTGTCTCTACGATATGCGGCATGTCTGAAGTCGTCATTATAGCAGGCGATACAGAGGATACGCCAAAGACTCTGGTGAGACGAGAAGCTGTTTCGGAAGCTTCTTGCGTCATTACATAGATTCTTCCTGACCTGTGCGTGATGTCTTTGGGTTCTAGATTGAAATGTAAAAGAGTCTTCCTAATGTTTTTCATTAACAGTTTTTCGTAGGCTCGTCTGGTCCAATCGCCTTTTATGCCTATTTCTCCGCCGAAGCGCACTATTACAGAATCAGATTTCGTGGATTTTTCCTGCCTTTGCTGATGGCTCTGATATGTTGCAGTGGATTTAACGATTACGTTCAAACACGCATGAATGACTTGTCTCTTTGCATAGCACGAGTCTTTTCCAACTCATCTGTCTTGTTCAAGCATGTCGGCCACTATCAAGTAGAACGATGCTAGTCCTTTCCATTTTCCCCACTTCTCAGCAATTCTCCGAGCCTCGTCTCCAGTGATCTTTCTGTCTTTGCAGTAGAAGTGGGATATGGTTCTGCGGAGTCCTAGATCGTCAGCGGGAATTGCCTCGTACTTCTGCATTCCCCTGACTATCGTGAGTTCTGCTGTCCAGATTCCTATGCCCTTTATCTCGTCAAGTTCCTCAATGATCTTGTTGACATCTTTGTACCGTTTGAAAGCTTCTAGGTTAAGTTTTCGTTCAGCGACCATTCTGGAAATGTCTCTTATGTACTCGGCTTTTCTGGTGGACAAGCCGCATTTTCGGATCTGTTCAATCCTTGTGGAAGCCAATTCTTGTGGTGTAGGATAGCCGTAGTAGACTCCGGTGTCCAGACTGAGAGAATCGCCGAAGGTTTTGATGAGGTTTGTTTGAAGGACGTGGGCGACATTTAGAGAGATTTGTTGTTCTGTTATCGAATCTATGAGAGCTTCAAAAACGGTGACTGCCGACGGAATTTTGAGCCCTCTCAGTTTCTGAGCGATATCTGCCATGATTTTGTCTTTCTTTGCATCTGTGTAGAAAGGTTCAAGATCGAACTCAGCACCGACGAGAGTACTGACCAATGCGATTATTTTCTGCTCATCATCAGCTGAGAGTGGCTTATCAGATTCCAACTTGGCTGACACTTCTGGTTTGTCGACCGTCCCAAGCGCTTCTAAGGTGACGAGAACCAGCTTTCTATTTATTCTGACTGCTTGCCAGAACTTCCCTTGTTCATATTTGCGGATTTGGCTATCCCCGCCTGAAAAGAGTCTCAGGCTTAGATCGAAATCATACGGAGGCACGCATTTCAAGGTCAATATTCTAGTCATGACACTCCTTCTTCCTTTCTTAAGGTGTTTTTATGATCATTTCAGTTTGGTGT
>CAZHZB010000042.1:0-7160 GCA_964537045.1 uncultured Candidatus Bathyarchaeia archaeon
TAAGCTCCTTGGCAACCATCGCCCTGATCACAGGCAGGACGCATTTCACGGCAACTTCGCACGGAACGGACATTTACACTTACTTCCGATGAATTAGTGTAGAAAGGCATAAATATACTTTATTACGATTGTAATATCCACTTAAGGGTGAAAAGAATGAATTGGAGAAACATTGCTGAACTCTCCAGAGACGTTTACTGGGTGGGCATAAGAGACTGGAACAGAAGACTCTTCGACGCACTCATCCCGCTACCCAGAGGAACAACCTACAACGCATATCTCGTTGTGGGAAGCCAGAAGAAAGCGTTAATCGACACCGTGAACCCAGGCTTTGAAAAAGAATGGATAGAGAAAATAGCAAAGGTCGTAGATCCGAGCGAAGTCGATTACGTCGTGATGAACCATGCAGAACCAGACCATGCGGGATCAATTCCTCACATAATGTCAATAAACAGCAAAGCAAAGCTTGTCACGACAAACCGTGGAGCAAAGATGGCACAGATCTACTACAAGGTGCCTGAAGAGAGGATAAAAGTCGTGGCAGACGGGGAAACCATAGACCTCGGCGGCAAGACCCTCAGATTCATCGAAGCACCAATGCTCCACTGGCCCGAAACAATGTTCACTTACCTAGTGGAGGACGAGGTTCTGTTTCCATGCGACTTCTTCGGAGCTCACGTCGCCGAAGGACTGTACGACGACCAAGTGGAAGACTTGCTCGTTTTCGCTCAGAAATACTTCGGCGAAATCATGATGCCATTCCGACCCAACGCCCAAAAAGGCATTGAGAAAATCAAAGACCTACCGATCAAACTGATAGCGCCAAGCCACGGTCCGATCCACAGAAACCCGCAACACATATTGAGAGAATACAAGAAATGGGCAAACGGAGAAACCAAGCAAAAAGCAGCAATAGTCTACGTGACAATGTGGAATAGCACGGAAAAAATGATCAAGACAATCGAGGACACGCTAATGTCCGAGGGAATCGAAGTCGCAAAACACAACATGACCGTCGCTGACCTCGGTGACTTAGCAAAAGACCTAGTTGACTCAAGAGCAATAATCCTTGGAACCCCCACGGTTCTGGCAGGTGCTCATCCGTTAGGAATGTACGCTGCATACTTGGCGAAAGCCCTACGTCCACCAGCGAAGTTCGCAGTGGTCTTGAGCAGTTACGGCTGGGGCGGCGGAGCAATAAAACACATCCAAGAAACTCTGGGACCAACGAAAATGGAGATAGTTGGAGCACTAGAGATCAACGGTCCACCAACAGAAACCGACATGGACAAAATAGTTGAATTCGGCAAGATACTGGCGAAGAAAATCAAGGAAAGCAACTGAGAAACGGAACATATTTAGCCTTTGCCCCGAATGAACCAATAGATATCAAGCAAAAACGGTGGAAACATGAGCGAGATTGATGAAGCAAAGAAAAAACTGCTCAAAGAAATAATCAAGCAACTGCCCGGCGGAGCACACCCGGAAGAGATAAAGGAGAAATTCAAAAGTGCGCTCAAGGGCATAACCACCGAAGACATCGTCAAGGTTGAACAGGAACTAGTCAAGGAAGGGATGCCGAGGGAAGAACTGCAAAAACTCTGCAATCTTCACATGGAAGTTTTTGCCGAACAGGTGCAGGAAACAGAATTGTACCTTCCACAAGGACATCCGATCAGTATTCAGATTGAAGAACACAGAATAATGCTCCAACGCACAGAAAAACTTCAACAGTATATTGGTATGGTCGAAGAGGCATGCGATTCCGTCTACGTCGGAGACATTCTGACCGAACTGCAAAACATGGCCAAAGAGTTTGAGGACTCAGAGAAACACTACGTGCGTGAGGAAAATGTGATCTTTCCCATTGCGGAAAAGCATGGCATAACCGAACCACCCGCTGTAATGTGGATGGAACACGACCAGATTAGAGAAATCAAACGAAAATTCGTCAGCCTAATGAAGAAATGGAATTCAGTCAGGTTCGACGAGTTCAAAAAAGAATTGGCTGAAGTTGCCAAACCCTTGTGCACTCTGCTTCCGTCACACTTCTATAAGGAAAATAACATTCTTTTCCCAGTAACCGTGCAATCAGCTTCCATTGAAGAGTGGATACAGGCAAGAAAAGAGTTCGACGAAATAGGTTACTGCTGTTTCACACCGCCATCTGCAACGGTGAAAATGCAAGTAGAAGAAGAGCGCAAAACAAAACCTTTGAGCGGAGAAGCCTTAGAATTTGAAAATGGAAGCCTATCAAAGGAAGAGATCGAAGGAATACTGGACAGAATCCCAATCGACATTTCGTTCGTGGACAAAAACGACAGCGTGAAATACTTCAACAAAGCTGAAAAGAGGATTTTCGTTCGCACCAAATCCGTCATCGGCAGGAAAGTGCAAATGTGCCATCCGCAGAAGAGCGTTCACATTGTGAACAAGATTGTAGAGAGCTTCAAATCTGGAAAAAAGGATTCAGCCGAATTCTGGATAACAATGGGAGACCGATTAGTCCACATAAGATACTTCGCAGTTAGAGACAAGAACGGAGAATACATGGGAACAATGGAAGTCACTCAAGACTTGACCGACATAAAGAAAATTGAAGGCGAGAAAAGACTCCTGGACTGGAAGGAATGATTCCGCCCAAAAACACACGTATTTTGCCAAACCCCCTTTCCTTTTGAAAACCACTCGGTTCCCGTTCGAAACGCCAAGAAACACGACCAAGCAAACTGACGCTTAAATAGGAAAGGTTTTTAGTATAGTTGCCGTATCAGAGACTGCAAACATTTAGGATACACTGTGAGGAATGGATGAATGTCCGTATTTGCAGCACCAGGTGCATATGACCGCGCGATAACTGTTTTTTCACCAGACGGTCGGCTTTTCCAAGTTGAATACGCAATGGAATTGGTAAACCGCGGAGCAACAATTCTAGCCCTTCGATGCTCAGGGGGAGTCGTTCTAGGAGCAGAAGAAACCATAGACCCCCTCGAAGAGTCAGAATACTCGTGGAAAATCTTCAAAATAGACGACCACGTCGGAACAGCAATAGTCGGGTTGAGTTCAGACGCACGCATACTCATAGATCAAGCAAGGGTTCACGCCCAGTCAAACAAACTGACCTACGATGAACCAATTGACACAGAAGTCGTGACCAAAAGAATATGCGACATCAAACAACTCTACACGCAACATGCAGGTGTAAGACCCTTCGGAGTGTCTATGATTTTCGCGGGAGTTGACAAAACCGGACCACGCGTGTTCGGAACCCACCCAAGTGGAACATATAGAGGATACAAAGCAAGAGCGGAAGGCGCGGGAAGAGAAACAGTGTTCAACATACTGAAAGAGGAATACAAAGAAGACATGGAACTCGAAAACGTTACGAAGCTGGCCGTAAAATGCTTGACAAAAGCCCTTGAAGCACGACAGCTACCTCCACGAATCAAAGTTGCGGTCACACCATTGGAAACGAAGAAGATGACCATCTTAGCCGATGAAGAAGTCGAGGGTATAATGAAGCAGCTTGGCGTGGGCAAGTGACAAACTGATGAGTGACAAGTACACTGTTGCACGCATGACCAAAGACGATGAACATTTTGAGATACTGGTTAAGCCGCAGAAGGCCCTGGACTATCGAATGGGAAAAACGAGCGCGATGAGCGAGGTTCTGGCAGGCGAAACGATATTCTCAGATGCAAACAAGGGCACGAAAGCATCAGAAGAAAACCTTCGCAAAATCTTTGGGACCACTGACGCGTTGAAGATTGCAGAGACGATCCTGACGAAGGGAACTTTGCAGCTTACGACGGACCAGCGGAGGAAAATGACCGAGGACAAGGAGAAACAGATCGTAGACTTCATAGCTAGACAGAGCGTTGACCCCAAGACGAACCTTCCACACCCACCGACACGCATAGAAAACGCGATGGAACAGATACGATACTCGATAGACCCGTTCAAACCTGTTGAGGAACAGGCAAAAGAGATTATCAAGTCCTTGCGAATGGTTCTGCCCTTGAAAATGGAACAAATCACGTTGAATGTGACTATCCCGGCTAGTTACTCAGCTAAGGCTTATGGATCAATCAAAGGTTTCGGCGCGATCAAGAGGGAAGAATGGCGTGCAGATGGTTCGTGGTACGGAGTTCTTGAAATGCCCGCAGGTTCCTATGCCCCATTCCTAGACAAACTAGGTGAAATAACGAAAGGAACTGGGGAAGCGAAAATAGTCAAATAGAATCTTTTATGAAACGGATAGGTGTAGAAAAATGCCCATATTTCTAGAAAAAAGACAGCTTGTGACTCCTGGCGATCTGATCGCAGAAGGAGAATATGTCGCTGGAGAAAACACGTTCGTCGAAAAAAGCAAAATCTATGCAGCACGTGTCGGAATAGTCGAGTACGAAAACAAGAGAGTTGACGTCGTCGCACTCAAAGCATTCTACGTTCCAAGACCCGGAGACATAGTAATCGGAACTATAACCGAAGTCGGATTCAACGGATGGACAGTAGACATAAACTCGCCATACATTGCACTTCTAAGAGCATCAGACGTTCTCAGCAGACCTTTCAAACCTCAAAAAGACGATCTGCCACAAGTTCTGGACGCAGGTGACCTAGTCGTAGCGAAAATAGTTTCCTACGACAGAACGCATGACCCACAACTGACCGTTGCAGAACCAGGACTTGGAAAAATCACTCGGGGACAGATCATCAAAATCACACCGACAAAAATCCCACGCGTTATCGGAAAGAAAGGCTCAATGATCTCCATGATCAAACAGGAAACAGGATGCAACATAATACTCGGACTCAACGGCGTTGTGCTCATAACGGGAAAGACTCTGGAAGACGAACAACTAGCGATGAGAGCACTACTCAAGATTGAACAGGAGTCCCACACAAGCGGTCTAACAGACCGCATCACCCAGATGCTGAAAGAAGAAAAATCGAATAAGGAGGAAAATAAAAATGAATGATAAACCAGAGAAGTTAATCGACAAGAAAGGACTGAGACTGGACGGAAGAAAAGCCGATGAGCTGAGACCAGTAAAACTCGAAGTAGGCGTAATACCAAACGCCGACGGTTCAGCATACATCGAGCATGGAAAGAACAAAATATTGGCAGCTGTATACGGTCCGAGAGAAGTGCATCCCAAACATCTGGCACTTCAAGACCGAACAGTCATGAGATGCCGCTATCACATGGCACCATTCTCAGTTCAAGAACGCAAGTCGCCAGCACCCTCAAGAAGAGAAATTGAACTTTCCAAAGTCATAAGAGAATCGCTGGAACCCGCAGTTTTCATGGAGTACTATCCACGAACGATGGTAAATGTTTTCGTAGAAGTACTCCAAGCTGACGGAGGAACCAGATGCGCAAGTATAACGGCCGCCGCGCTAGCTCTTGCAGATTCGGGTATCCCGATGAAGGATCTGGTGGTTGCATGTGCAGCAGGCAAAGTGGAGGACACGGTGGTACTGGACCTAATGGACACTGAAGACAAACTTGGCGCAGCAGACGTCCCAGTCGCGTTAATGCCCAACCTGAACGCTGTAACACTACTTCAAATGGACGGAACACTGACGCATGAGGAATTCGAGAAAGCCGTTAACATGGCAATAGAAGGGTGCAAACAAATCTACGTCATGCAGAAAGAAGCACTCAAGAAGAAGTACGTGAACGTAAGCGAAGGAATCAAGGAGGAGGCAGAAGAATAATGGCTTCAATAGTAACCCGCGTGAAGAAGAAACAGATCTCAGAGTTAATGGACAAGAAAAAAAGGATGGATGACAGAGATCTAACAGACTACCGTGAAATGAAAATCGAACAAGGCATAATCGAACGCGCCGAAGGCTCTGCAAGAGTACTCCTAGGAAAAACCGAGGTGGTTGTCGGAATCAAAATCGAGATGGGCGAACCGTTTCCAGACACACCCAATGACGGAGTATTAACAGTCAACGCAGAATTGACACCCATCGCATCGCCTAAATTCGAAGCAGGACCACCCGACGAAATGTCCATTGAACTCGCCAGAATCGTTGACAGAGGAATAAGAGAATCAAAAACAATCAACACAGAAAAACTGGTTATCGAACCCGGCAAGAAAGTGTTCGTCGTCTTCGTCGACATCTACGTCCTTAACCACGATGGCAACCTGATAGACGCCGCGGCTTTCGCTGCAATGTCAGCACTACTCAACACAAAAATGGCAAACTACGAAATCAAAGACGGAGAAGTACAAATCAAACCAGGATACGAACAACTTCCAATAAGAAAACACCCAATAACAATAACAATCGCCAAAATAGGAGACAAGCTAGTCGTAGATCCGTCACTGGAAGAGGAAGAAGTAATGGACGCAAGAATATCAATGGCAATCGACGATGACGAAAACATATGTGCCATACAAAAAGGCGGGAGCGGATACTTCGAACCAGACGAAATATTTGAAGCAGCAAAAATCGTCAAAGCCAAGGCCAAAGAAATCCGCAAAAAGATGAACTGGTGAAAACTCGATGGGAAGAACCAAAAAAATGGGATTGGCACGAGGTCTCGGACCTCGCTACGGATCCACCGTCAGAAAACGTTACATTAAAGTAATGACGGAAATGAGGAAACCACACCGATGCCCAAGCTGTGGTCTTCCCAGAGTGAAGAGAGAAAGCGTCGGTGTTTGGGTCTGCAGAAAATGCGGCTTCAAATACACAGGCGGAGCCTACACTCCAGTCACGAAGCTGGGAGCAGTGGCAAAACGCTCGGCCAAGGGAGTGCCTGTCGAAGAGGCAGAAAAGGAAGAAACTCCAGCAGCGCCAGCTGCAGAAGAAGAAACCGCCTAGACTCTCCCATTTCTTGGGCAATCCACGAACTCTTTTTCAACATCATATCGAAGCTTGTGTTCAACGTGAAGGCAAAGGCAACCGTGCGTCTCAAGTTCTCTCCAAAACAGCGACAGATGATACTGAACTCGTTGAAACCTGAAATCTCGAACCCTGCAAGTCACCGTTCACGAGCAAAATTGTACACGGAAAACGGAATGGTGATCTTACAGATCGAAGCAAACGACTCCACGGCTTTGCGCGCATCATTGAATTCTTATCTAAGATGGATAAACTCGATTCTAAACGTTCTCGAAACACTCAAAGCACATCAGCAA
>CAZHZB010000043.1:0-7154 GCA_964537045.1 uncultured Candidatus Bathyarchaeia archaeon
GAAATTGCATGCTCGCTCTCTCATGAGAACCGCATTTGGCCAACGGCCTCAAGGATAACGGTATTCATGTTAGTCCCTGGACTGGAATTTCCGCATTTCTGCGCTCAATGTGAAGATTATCCATGTGTTGAATCATGCCCCGTCCACGCTCTTTCGGTGAGCAAGAAAACCGGTGCTGTACTCGTCGATTGCAAAACCTGCACTGCCTGCGGAAAATGCATAGCAGCCTGCCCGGGCAGAATCCCACATATGCATCCAAAGGAGAAACACATCGTAATCTGTGATCTGTGCAACGGCGACCCTCAATGTGTCAAAGTATGTCGCGAAGGAAATTGGAACGTTTTGAAAACAGTTACTAGACGAGAGAATGGGAACAAGCTCTACGCCAGAAAACCGGAGGAAATAACGCGGGATCTTGCGGCCAAGATCTACGGAGACCAAGCGGAGGAATATTTATGATAATGGGGTACGCAGGCAAATTTCTCGACGTCAATCTCTCAACCCAGATTATCAGAGAAACAAAGTTCAGTGACGAGATACTCGAGGACTTTGTTGGCGGCAGAGGCCTGGCCACGAAAATCCTCTGGGACAGAATAGGCAGGAAATGGGAGAGAACAGACCCCTTGGGACCTGACAACCTATTGCTGCTTCTAACAGGACCATTAACGGGATATTACCCAGGTGGCAGAACATGTGTTTCTGGCAAGTCTCCGCAAAGCAATGGAGTTGTGGGTTCTACACTTTCAGGTGAATTCGGTGTCGAATTGAGATGCGCAGGCTATGACGGCATAATCGTGAGCGGTGAATCGGATAGACCTGTTTACCTCTTCATCAAAGACGCGGACGTTGAGTTACGAGACGCCAATCATGTTTGGGGCAAAGATGGAAAACAAACAGTAGCGTCGCTGACCAAGGAATGCCGAGGGCTTCTGAAAAAGCGTTATCCCTTTTTTGGCGAATGGAAAGAACCAGCAATGCTCTATGTGGGACCTGCAGGAGAGAATAAAGTGCGAACTGCAGTCGTGATGTCAAAATGGTCACATGCTGCAGGCTACGGCGGCTACGGCGCAGTGATGGGCTCAAAAAGACTCAAAGCCGTTGTCGCCAGAGGAACCGGCCCACTTCCAGAAGCAGCAGACATTCGAAAAGTCAAGAGACTGATTAACACCATTTGCAGCAACGTGTACGAAGCAGAAATGTGGCGACGATGGGGAACTGCAAGCGCAGGCTACATCGTCGGAGCCAAACTGAGTTCAGAACCAGTGCGCAATTGGCAGGAAGAGTGGCACGATGAAAAAAGCTTCGGCGTCGACAAATTCGAAAATCGACTCTGGATGAAACAGTACTGGGGCGATTTTGGCTGCCCAACAACCTGCCTAAAACTGGCAGTTGTGAAGAATGGAAAGTACAAGGGAGCGATAACCGACAACCCAGATTATGAATTGCAGGCCTATCTGGGGCCAAACCTGGGAATCTTCACACCGGAAGAAAACGTATTCCTCGCTTCACTGATCGACGATCTTGGTTTGTGCGGAATACAAACAGGAAACGTGATGGGTTTTGCCGCAGAACTTTTTCAGAAAGGAATTCTGACCAAAGACGATCTAGACGGCATTGAGCCAAAATGGGGTGATGCAGACGCTTTCGCAGAACTGGCAAAGAGAATCGCGTTCAGAAAAGGTATAGGTGACGTGCTGGCAGAAGGAACGTATCGTGCAGCACTGAAAATTGGAAAGATGAAGAAGAAAGACTTGCTCCCGTATGCAGTGCAGGTCAAAGGCATAGCGATCGGAGCTCACGGAATACGCAGCGGCAAAGACTATCCGGAAGCAATCTCTTACGCTTGCTCCGTGCAATGCGGAGATCACACATCAACTACAGGATTGCCGCTTGACAAGAACAGTGAGCTCATGGAGATCTTCAATGACTCAGGAGTCTACTGCAACTTCAATTCTTGGTCAGGGCCGAGGAACGCGAGATTTGACCTTTACTCCGCAGTAACAGGCCTCCGATTGACTCGGGAAGAGTGGGTGAGCGTCAAAGCACCAAAGACCCTGCACCTTCAGAGATCCCTCCTTCTTCTAGGCGGTCCGGATGCCAAATGGAACCCCAAGGTAGACGATGACAACCCTCCAAGGTTCTATGAACCCTTGCCTTCAGGACCTGAAAAAGGAAAGACCGCTGATAAAGCTGCAATCGAAGAATACAAACACAGGTACTACAAAGCAGTAGGCTGGGACGACAATGGCATCCCTACTAAAAAAGCCCTTACGAAACTCGGTTTGAAAGACGTGGATGTGGCACTAGAAAAGATCCGAAAAACCGTCTAGTGCAGATCGTTGAAACGGAAAATGAGAAAATAGGGAACTGAACTTTAGATTATGTGGAGTTCTTCACCGATTTTCTCGAAGGCACTTATAGCGAAATCCAGATCCTTCTTTGTCAGCGCTGCGTTCATGATAGTTCGAATTCTGGCTTTGTCTCTTGCAACCATCGGGAAGATTATTGGTAACGCAAATACTCCTTCTTCGAAAAGCCGGCTGCTCAGTTTCTTGGCTAGACCGCTTTCGCCTACGATAATTGGCGTGATTGGAGTTTCACTGTTGCCGATGTTAAAGCCCAAGTCTTTCATAGCTTTCTTAAAGTATTTCGTGTGCTCCCAGAGTGTTCGCACGTGTTGAGGTTCAGTTTCCAAGACATCAATCGCTGCAATGCATGCGGCTGCCACTGCAGGCGGATGTGATCCACTGAGAAGCCACGTGCGCGACTTGTTATATCCGAAGTTAACGAGGTCTTTTGATCCTGAAACGTGTCCACCGACTACACCGAAAGCCTTTGAGAAAGTGCCCATCTCTACATGAACTTTGTCCCGACCGAGTTTGAAGTGCGAGACTATTCCCCTGCCACCTTCACCCAGTACACCTTCACCATGAGCGTCATCAACGTAAACCATTGCGCCGTGCTCGGCAGCCAGTTTTGCTACTTTGTCAAGTGGGGCAATGTCTCCATCCATTGAAAAAACACCGTCAGTGATTATCAGAATTCGCCTGTAAGGCGGTGAGTGTTTCTCCGCTTCATCCAAGACACGTGCCAAGTCTTGCATGTCTGAATGTTTGTAGACTGCTCTTTCACCATGGGCCAACCGAACACCGTCAATTATGCTGCCGTGATTGAGCTCATCACTAATTATCAAATCCTCTTTGCCGACCAGCTGTGGGATCAGGCCAGCGTTTGCGGCGAAACCCGTCTGATAGACAAGTGAGGCTTCAGCATGCTTGAACTTGGCGAGGCGCCTTTCTAGTTCAACGTGTATATCCATTGTTCCAGCGATTGGTCTGACTGAACCGGAGCCTGCTCCGTGAGTTTGAACCGCTTTGAGCGCAGCTTCTTTCAGCTTCGGATGATTACTGAATCCCAGATAGTTGTTGGAGCAGAACATCAGGACTTTCTTTCCATCAACTGTACACCATGGGGTGCTTGGACCTTGCAGAACTCGGATTCTCCAGTCAAGTTCACTCTTGACCAATGCCTCATATTCTGTGCGCAGGAATGATGTGGGATCTCTCATGTTTACTCTTCCTCTTTTTTTGGCTGTATTCTTGCGCTCCCTCTCTTAACTCTTTCTCGCGCGAAAACGCTAAAGTCTTCCTTCAGCAAACCTCTTCGACAGTTTGTCTATCATGTCTTTGGTCATTGCCGCTAAGTCAAACGCGGGTTTCCAACCCCAGTCTCGGCGTGCTGTGCTGTCGTCGATGGACATTGGCCATGAATCAGCGATCTTCTGTCTGAAGTCGGGTTTATAGTCGCATTTGAATTCTGGAATGTGTTTCTTGATCTCTGCTGCCAATTCGCCTGCGGAAAAGCTCATTCCAGCCAAGTTGTAACTATCGTGACGTTTCACTTTTGCTGGGTCAGCCTCCATTAAGTCTATTGTTGACTTGAGGCAATCAGGCATGTACATCATAGGCAGGACGGTGTCTTCTCGCACGAAGCAAGTGTAACGCTTTTTCTTTGTCGCTTCGTAGAATATTTCCACAGCGTAGTCTGTAGTACCCCCGCCTGGAGGTGTCTCGCTGCTGATTATGCCTGGATATCTTAGCCCTCTTACGTCCACACCGAACTTGGCAAAGTAGTAGTTGCAGAGAAGTTCTCCCGCTACTTTAGTAACTCCATACATCGTCGTAGGAACCAAAACCGTCTCTTGAGGCGTGTTAACTCGAGGCGTGCTCGGACCGAAGACTGCAATCGAGCTAGGCCAGAAGACTCTCACCAGTTCCTGCTCTCTGGCGACTTCCAAGACGTTATAGAGACTTCCCATGTTCAGGTTCCAAGCAAATTGAGGGTTTTGCTCTCCAGTTGCAGAAAGAACGGCGGCCAAGTGATAGATTGTGTCAACATCATGCTTCTTCACGGCTTCTTTCAGATTCTCCTTTTTACCTATGTCAACAATCTCGAAGGGTCCTGAATTCAACAATGCATTGCTCGGCTTTCTTTGATGACCTGCTGCAATGACGTTGTCACCACCATACTTCTTTCTCAAGGCAAGAGTAAGCTCTGAACCTATTTGACCAGTAGAGCCTGTCACGAGAAGCCTCTTCATTCTTCGTCCTGGCATTCAACACTCTCTCCTTTTATGAGCAACCGACTGACGCTTTGAGATATAAGATTTTTCAGACAAAACACGTTTTCTCCACTATCTTACTCAATTTACCAAAGCCAACGACAATCTCACCGCCTTCCAGTGAAAAAACAGTTTATACGTTGGCTTGACTCATTTGAAGCTGAGAAAGCATGCTTCTAGGTCTCATAGTCAACCCGGTAGCAGGGATGGGAGGAAAAGTAGGGCTGAAAGGAACAGACAATGTCGTGGAAGAAGCCATAGCCAGAGGAGCAACACCAATAGCACCGACAAGAGCTACTGAGTTTCTGAAAAAACTGAAGAACAATCTAACAGGAGAATCAATTGAAATCTTGTCCTGCCCAGGTATTATGGGCGAAAATGAAGCAAGAGACGCAGATTTTCAGGTCAACATCCTGCCAATGACAATTGGTGAAGTGACAAACGCTCAAGACACGAGGACCGCCGTGAAACTCCTGACGGCAGCACATGTCGACCTGATAGTGTTTGTTGGGGGCGATGGGACAGCCAAAGACATCTTCGATGCCATGCAAGGCCTCAGTCAAACACCAGTGTTGGGCGTGCCGTCGGGCGTAAAAATGTACAGCGGCGTCTTCGCAGTCAACTCCACGGACGCGGTGGAAGTAGTTCTAGCATACGCTCAAGGTAGAGCCACACTAACAGACTTGGAGATAATGGACTCAGACGAGAAGGCTGCACGGGAAGATGTTTTTGACGTGAGCCTCCACGGTTTCCTGAAGGCTCCATTTCTTCCAACGCGCATCCAAGGAAGCAAAGAGGTCACACTTGAAACTGACGACGAAATTGACAATCAGAAAGCAATCGGCAGGTTCATAATGGAAGAACTTCCTCCTAAAGCAGCGTTAATTCTCGGTCCTGGAACAACCGTCAAACAGATTGCAGAAGTGTTCGGCATTAAGAAGACCGTTCTTGGTGTTGACGTTTACCAAAACGGAGAAGCGATTCTCGACGTTGACGAGAAAAAAATCTTGGGCGCGATAGAAAACTGGGATGACACTTGGATTATTGTCTCACCAATCGGACATCAAGGCATAATGTTGGGAAGAGGAAATCAGCAGATAAGCCCGAAAGTGATCAAACGAGTCGGAAAAACGCGAATAATCGTTGCGGCGACAAAAAGTAAGCTGCAAAACATTGAAGGCAGAGTTCTGAAGGTAGACACAGGCGATCAGGACACGGACAACATGCTCAAAGGATACATCAAAGTCGTTACTGATTACAAAGAATGGAGAATCATGCAGGTACAATAATCAATTACGCTAGGCTCCAAACTTCTTTGCTTTGCCCATTAGACTCATGAGAGTAGGCATAAGATCGAGTCCTCTGATCCTGTTCAACCCGCCTTTGGCACATGTTCTCTCGCCGAAGTCAGCAACGTCATCACGTCGGACTCCAGGCCCCATAATCACGACAGGAACCGGATCTCCTTCATGATTTCGTGTGACAATGGATGTTGTGTGATCAGCTGTAACTGCAAGATACGTGGAATCTTGATTGACGTTGGCGAGGATGTAGCCCAACATCTTGTCGATTTTCTCGATGATTTCCACCTTGAGCTTGGCGTTGCCATCGTGACTTGCGACGTCTGTGGCCTTCACGTGCAGGAGCACAAAATCATGCTTCTTCAAAGCTTGAACAGCTGCCTTGGCTTTAGCCATGTAGTCGGTTTGGACTGTTCCAGTGGCACCTTTGACGTTGATCACGTCCATGCCTGCAACTTTCGACACACCTTTTATTAGAGAAACAGCTGCAACGCATGCAGGTCTGATCTCGAATTTTTCTTGAAGAGTAGGTATCTTGGGGATGGTGCCTGCGCCCCGGCAGAGAATCATGTTCGCGACAGGTAGGTTACGTTTGGCTCTCAGTCTGTTGACAGGATGCTCTAGCAAGACCTTGTGAAACGCCCGCATCAGCATATTCACAATCTGAGCCGTGCGTTTAGCCTCAACGCTGCTGTCCAGCGGTTTGACATCCTGGACTTTCTTTCCAGCTGTCTCTGGGTCCGAATCACTAACTGCAGATGAAAGCTTGGGTCCACTAATCACCAAGATTGCCCGGTGTTGAACGGTGTTTTTGAACAGGAACCTGACCTTCAAGGACTGTTTGAGCTTGATTCTTCCAAGACTGACAGCTAGTTTCGCTGCATCCTCGTTTGCAATTCTGCCAGCGCGCCGGTCCAGGACAAGCAAATCGTCATTAACTGTCGCGAAGTTGCACCTGAACGCGACATCACCGGACAAGACCTTAACGCCTGAACCCTCGGCCTCCAGAGCGCCTCTGCCAGAATATGTTTTCCACGGATCGTAGCCAAGCATGGCAAGAGTAGCAGTATCACTTCCCGGAGGAATCCCGGGTGCGATCGGATCCATTATGCCGCAAACTCCGTTCTTTGTTATTCGATCCAAGTTCGGTTTGGTAGCAGCTTCAAGCGGTGTCTTCAACCCTAACTCCTTTATCGGTCTGTCAGCCATGCCATCTGCAATAACCAGAATCG
>CAZHZB010000044.1:0-7105 GCA_964537045.1 uncultured Candidatus Bathyarchaeia archaeon
AGGAGTAGATACACATTGCGTTTAACATATAAATATTGTCATCTACGAGAAATGGCATCTTGGTTAGTAGTTGACGTTTGTTCGCGCGCGTGGTAGGACTAACTTTCCTTCTGATCCTACACCGATCTGTTTATAGAAAGAAAGCCTCAATATCAACACGGACACAACTGAAATCATGGATTGCCATGAGAAAACTGTACTTGGCAGGCATTCTGACCGTTACGTTGATACTTGTTTCCAGCGCCATTTTTCTTGTCTCAGTAAGCGACAATACTGCGCATTCTGTAGCAATGCATTACACTTACAATATAGTCAACGTTTACCCTCACGACGAGAATGCTTTTACTGAAGGACTAGTGTTCGAGAACGGTTTTCTATACGAAAGCACAGGGCTTTACGGCAACTCTACACTCCGTCGCGTAGAATTAGAGACCGGAAAAATCCTTCAGCTTCATGCCCTGAATAATCAGTTCTTTGGAGAAGGCATCACGATCGTTGGCAACAGGATCATCCAACTGACATGGCAGTCTCGCAAAGGTTTCGTCTACGACAAAGACAATTTTGACTTGTTGCAGGAGTTCAGCTATGATTCTGAAGGATGGGGCATAACCTACGATGGCAATCGACTCATAATGAGCGATGGGACCTCAAATCTATACTTCCTAGACCCAGTAACTTTCCAGAAGATCGGACAGGTTCAGGTACTTGACACCGCCCCTGTGACCGAACTCAATGAACTCGAGTACATACAAGGAGAAGTCTATGCAAACATCTGGACAGAAGAAAAGATTGCAGTGATCAATCCCCAAACTGGACAAGTCAGAGCCTGGATAGACTTGAGCGGCATTCAAGGCTCAGAAAGTCATGACGCAAATAGCGTATTGAACGGAATTGCCTATGACGCGAAAGGAGACAGGCTCTTCGTAACGGGGAAAATGTGGCCGAAGCTTTTTGAAATCAGGTTAGTCCCCACCAAATAGTCCTTGCTCGTCGAGCGCGTGTGAGCTATTAGGTGCGTATGACTGCTCGACAACAGCTACGGCACGTGAAGAAACATTGAAATACTCAAGTACACCCCTGAAAAGCTAGATAACGTTTGATTTATGAACATCACGAGGTAAAACCACAGTGTTCAAGTTTAGCACGGAACAAAAAATCTACGAGATCTGTGGATTGAAGATCGGCGGACAACCAGGACAACTGCCAACGGTGATGATCGGAAGCATCTTCTATCACAAAGACAAGACAGTCACCGACGCAAAAACAGGTGTTTTTGATAAGACACAAGCAGAACAACTACTGAAAGCAGAGGAAGACGTGTCGACCGCTACTGGAAACCCGAGAATGGTCGACGTTTGTGCCTCTTGGCCTGAGGCTTTCCCCAAAGAGATCGAATTCGTAGCAAGTGCCATCAAAGGCCCGTTCACGATCGACGGCACGACGGCTGAGGTTCGAATGGCCGGCGCCAAGTATGTCAAGGAAGCAGGCTTGTCGGACAGGGTTGTCTACAATAGTATAACCCCTGAAACGCGAGACGACGAACTAGCTGCCGTCAAAGACGCGAATATTAAGGCAGCACTACTTCTTGCTCTCAACAGTAAGAATCCGACCATTTCTGGAAGACTAAGTGTTATTGACATTCTGATCGAGAAAGCTCAAGCCGCGGGCGTGGACAAAATGCTCATCGACACCACTGTACTCGACGTGCCAGACCCTGGACCAGCAGGAAAAACCGCTTACCTAGTCAAGGAAAAGTATGGCCTCCCATGCGGTTGCGGAGCTCATAACGCCGTTGACATGTGGCACAGACGAAAGAAGCTCGAACCCGACGCACACCTGACAAGCAGCGTAGTCGCGAATGTACTGCCGATTATCATGGGATCAAGCTTCATGCTTTACGGTCCGCTGGGAAGCGCCACAAAAATGTACCCTCCTATCGCCGTCACAGACGCGTACATAGCCTACACGATGATGCAGCAGTACAACATTCGGCCATTGACGAACATTCACCCACTGTTCAGAATCTTCAGAACGTAAACCTACAGTGAAGTTCAGCTCCTCTATTGATTCTCCAGCAAAAATCTTCCTTCGTTTCCCTTTGGGCTACAAGCAAAGCTTACATAGCTTACACGTAGAACTTTCAAACCAGTCTCCAGAAGAGCGAGGAGTAGAATTGCCGAGAGCTTCCGAAAAAGTCAGTCAGATAAAACCTTCAGCAATCCGAAAAATGCTTGACCTTTCTGCAAGAATGGAAAATGTGGTTCACTTGGAGCAGGGAGAACCCAATTTTGTTACGCCTCAGCACATCCTTGATGCTGCTGTGGAAGCTATGCGAAAGGGATTCACGCATTACACAGACACCAGTGGAACGCTGGAACTTCGTGAGGCCATCGCAGAGAAGCTCGAAAAGGAGAACGCCATCCAAGTTGATCCACAAACAGAAGTGATAGTGACCTCAGGATCTCAAGAAGCCATGTTTGCAGCTGCCTTAGGCTTCTTAGATCAAGGCGATGAAGCCTTGGTAATCGACCCTTACTACCCCGCTTACTATGAAGACACGCTTCTGGCAGGCGCCGTTCCTATTCCTGTTCCGCTCAGCGCAGAAGAGAACTACAAAATAGAAAACGAAACATTGGAAAAAAAAGTCACACGCAGGACGAAGATGATCTGGATATGCAATCCGTCCAATCCAACGGGGCACGTTTTCTCGAAATCAGACTTGGAAGTCTTGGTTGAAGTGGCAAAGAAGCATGATTTGGTGGTTTTCGCAGATGAGATCTACGAGAAAATCGTCTATGACAACCAGAAACTCGTTAGCATAGCGTCTCTGCCAGGCATGGAGGATCGCACAATAACTGTGCAAGGCTTCTCAAAGGCCTACGCCATGACAGGATGGAGAATAGGCTACATGGTTGCAGCTCGGAATCTATCCTCAACGCTTCGCACGTTGCACTATTACGCGGCTTTGTGTCCAAACGTAATCTCGCAAAAGGCGGCTTTTGCAGCGTTAACTGGTCCGCAAAAATGCGTTCAAGAAATGCTTAAGGAATACAAAAAAAGAAGAGAACTTGTGCTCAATGAGTTGGATAAACTCAAAATGCTGTCATATACTCAACCGAAGGGAGCGTTCTACGTTTTCCCAGACTTCTCAAAACTTGAAAAATCCGACGAAAAGCTGGCGACAAAGATTCTGGAAAAAGTCAGGGTCGTGACTGTCCCAGGCTCGGGTTTCGGAAAAGCGGGGCAAGGGCATCTGAGAATATCTTACTCTCCTGACTATGAACAAGTGAAGGAAGGTATGAAGCGAATACGAAACTACGTGGAATCAAGAGCATAGTTTTCAACATCCACCGGTTTCTAGAAGCTTTCGCTACTCGCATTGCACTTCACGACCTGAGAAAGACAGATTAAAGCAGACCTCAGACTTTAGACAGTCTAGAAATATGAGAGTTGCGCGAGGATCCGGATGACCAAAGAAGTGGAGGTTGTCTTTCAACCTGAAGGAATGCACGTGAGAATAGAAAGTGGCCAAACGATCTTGGAGGCTGCGAAGCTCGCAGGCGTTGATCTAGTTTCAACCTGCGGAGGCAAAGGCGACTGCGGAAAATGCAGGGTCATTGTCACGGAAAGAAAAAATATTGGTCCTTTGACGAAGATTGAGAGGCAGCTGTTGTCAGCAAATGAAATAGATGCAGGCTATCGTTTGGCGTGCCGCACTACTGTCAATAGCCGTATAGCAGCAAGAATCCCGGAAGAAAGCAGAACTGGCAAACAGAGGCTCCAGGTTGAAGGAATCAAAACCCACGCAAAACTTGATCCCCTTATAAAGAAATACTTCGTCAAACTGCCGAGTCCGGCTTTGGGAGACAACAAAGCCGATGTTGACAGGTTGTTGGATCTGTTAAAGGTCAAACATCACATGAAGGATCTTAGAGTCAACCTCAGGGTTCTTCAAGAGCTGCCTCCGATGCTCAGGGAAAGAGAACGGGACGCTACCGTCGTCGTATGGAATGATCGCGTGATCATCGGCGTCGAACCCGGGAGCACGATCCAGAGAGTCTTCGGTTACGCAGTGGACATAGGCACAACCAAACTCGCGGGGTATCTCCTTGACTTGACCACAGGAGAAGTGCTAGCTGTTGAGTCGTTGATAAATCCCCAGATTCCGTACGGTGAAGACATCATAGCAAGGATTACCCATGCACTGAAAGGACCGGGCAAACAGAAACAATTGCAGCAACTCGTTATCACAGCCTTGAACCAGATTCTCAAAGCCCTTCTGGAAAAATCTGGCGTGAGGACCGAGGAAGTCTATGAGATGACAGTGGTGGGCAACACCGCTATGCACCACCTGTTCTTGAATATCTGTCCAAAGGGGTTGGCTCTGTCACCTTACGCGCCTGCCGTCAGAACAGGGCTAGATATCAATCCCAAAGAAGTCGGAACGAGCATGAATCCGCATGGCAACATCCACGTTCTTCCTGTTGTCGCAGGATTTGTGGGAGCCGATGCCATTGCTGTAGCGCTGGCAACCGAAGTCTACAAGAGAAGCGAGCTCTGCCTGGTGCTGGACATTGGTACCAACACCGAGATTCTCTTGGGAAACAAGGACGGCCTCATGGCGTGCTCGTGTGCTTCAGGGCCAGCTCTTGAGGGAGCTCACATAAAGCATGGAATGCGAGCCTCAACTGGTGCCATCGAGAGAGTGCAGATAGACTCTGCGACCCTTGAGGTTCGATATCAGACCATAGACGACGTCAAACCATGCGGAATGTGCGGCTCAGCAATCGTGGACGTTACAGCAGAGATGTTGAAGGCAGGGATAATCAATGTCATGGGGGCAATCAACCGGGAAATTCGTTCGCCTCGATTACGCATCGAAAATGAGCCTGAATTCGTGATTGCATTCAAAAAAGAAACTTCGACAGGACAAGACATTACCGTCACGCAGAAGGACATCCGGGAGATTCAGTCGGCGAAAGCCGCGATTCACACAGGGGCTCTCACACTCATGAAGAAGAGAGGGGTTGTTGAGAAGAACATCGATCTTGTCTTCATAGCAGGTGCCTTCGGTTCTTACATCGATCCCAAAAACGCAAGGCTCATCGGCATGTATCCTGAAATTGGCCTGGAGAAAGTGAAAGTCGTAGGAAATGCTGCGGGAACTGGAGCAAGAATGGCGTTAGTTTCGAAAATGGCAAGGAGCCAGGCAGAAGAGATATCCCGCAGGATCAGGTACGTGGAACTTGCGACAGAACTCGACTTTCAAACCGAATTCTGCAACTCACTCTCCATACCCTATGCGGATTTATCGCGATACCCGGAAACAAGCGAAATGCTCAGAGAACTCGGTAGGTATCCGAAGAAGCCTCCTCCAATGATCAATACGCGCAAGAAGTAAACAATCTGTCTCTTTGCTTTTCTTGGCAAGTGTGCCGAAAGCCTTATTCACAAAGTCCTACATGTGCTTCTCGAAAGGAGGAAAACGCGGTGAGTTCAAAAGATGAGCTTGTCGAATTCTTGAAAGAACAGGTCAAAGTCGAGAACAAGATCGTTGACTCCCTAAACAAGTCGTTGCCAGAAATTGACAATCCCACAGTCAAAGGAGTTTTGAAGGGCGTCTCTCTGGATTCAGTTAAGCATGCCGAAATGTACGCTTCTGCAGTGCGACTGATGACTACTGTTTCCAAGGCACTGACCCAGGAAAACCTTGACAAGCAAAAAGATCTCGTAGAAAGACACATACAAATGGAGGCTGACCTGATAAAGAAAATCAGCAAGGTCTTGCCCACGGTCAAAGACAACAAAGTCAAACTCTTGCTCAGCGCAATACTCGAGGACGAAAAAAGACATCATGGCCTTCTGAAGCAAATACTGGAGATTCTCGTAAAAGGAGAGACAATAACCGAAGCCGACTGGTGGGACATCATCTGGAAAGACGTTCCCTTCCACGGTTCGCCCGGTGGCTAGCGCAGGAAGCAAGTCAGCAACATCAATTCTTCCATTTTTCTGTTTGTGGCAATATGAAAAAACAATCGCTAGATGAATGTAGTCTAACAATCGGAGAAAAGTGAGTATGGTTAGTTTGACTGCATCTTGGTCAACGTAGCGACTTTGCTATTCTTCGCGAGCGAGTCAGTCATCAATTCCTCGGAAATGCCTTCTTCTTCGCCTTGCAGAAACTGTTTTGCAACCGTCTGGATCTCCGCCGAGAGTCTTCGTAACGCTTTCAACATCTCGGCCAATTTCACACCTCTGTCAGTCAATGAATAGGCGAGCGGTTTTTTCCGTGCGAAGACCAGCTTTTTACCCTTCAATTTTCTCAGATACTTATAGGTTCTTCTCAGGGATATGTCAGTCCTGTCTGCGAGTTTCTTCGCTGATATTCCTTGTTCGGGAATGATGTTATGCACTTTGTTCTCTGTCGATGATTGCTTTGACAATCTAGGATCTCTTTTTGTTCTGAAAAAGAAGATATAGTCCTTCTCTTTGGGTGTCTGGAGTAGTCCGGCTTTTTGCATTCGACTGAGGACGCGTGGTGCACTCTTGGTCGGTATGATATTCTTGATTTCCTCAGAGGTTTTAGATCCTTCAAGTAGGACGTCTAACACTTTTTCTTCATAACACTCAGAATGTGCTGGCAAAGCGTGTTCAAGTTCGTGGAAGTCTTTGACTAACTCGTTGATTTTTGATCCCAGCAACGTAGGAGCGTATGGATTCTGGTTTTCTTGTACGAGTCCTACTTCTATCATTGGGGTAACGTATTCTTCCAGAATAGTTTGTTGGCTGTGGCTGTAACCTTGGGATCTTAGTTCGATCTGCAGTTGAGTTAATGAATGGTGTTGCTTGGATATCATATTGAGCAACTGAAGTCTCCTTTCGTTCTTCAGCGTGTTGAGTAGTCGTTCCAGAAAGTCTGGTCCTTGTATCCTTTCGTTTAGTTTGCGAATCTGGTTCTTTAGTCTCCAAGTCTTGCAGTCTGAGACGCATATTATCGCGGATACAGGTTTGCATTTCTTGCATTTTTGTTCCAGGTCCTTAACTAGTTGTTGTAAACTAACTTGATTTTCCGCCCAATTGGCGGGAGTTGTGTGCTGTTCTATTT
>CAZHZB010000045.1:0-1491 GCA_964537045.1 uncultured Candidatus Bathyarchaeia archaeon
TTGCGCGTATCACTCCAGAACAGAAACTCGACATCATAAAGGCTCTGAAGGAAAACGGACACGTAGTGGGGTTTGGCGGAGACGGTGTGAACGATGCTCCTGCGCTCTATGAGGCAGATGTCGGTATCTCTGTTGACACTGCTGTCGACGTTGCAAAACAAGCTGCAGACATCGTTCTCTTGGAGAAGGATCTTCGAGTCATGGCAGACGGTATAATCGAAGGGCGAAAGATTTTCGGGAACACGATGAAGTACATCCTCATGGGGACAAGTTCCAACTTCGGTAACATGTTCAGTGCCGCTGCAGCATCGGTTTTTCTACCGTTTCTTCCTATGTTGCCGATGCAGATACTCTTTATGAACTTGCTCTATGATGTGGCGAACATGACCCTGCCCACCGACAATGTGGATGAGGAATACACAAAGTATCCTAAACGTTGGGACATAGGTTTCGTGCGAAAGTACACGCTTTTCTTCGGCCCGTTTAGCTCACTATACGATTTTCTAACTTACGGCATAATGCTCTTCATATTCGGCGCCGTCGCGAATCCTGCATTATTCCAGAGTGGATGGTTTGTAGAGTCGTTCTGGACCGAGGTGTTGGTAATCTTCGTCATCAGAACACGGCGTATTCCGTTTCTCACGAGTCGTCCAGGAAAATGGCTTATCCTTCTCACGTTGGGCTGTGTGGCTTTTGGGACAATACTTCCTTTCACTGTTCTCGGAAATGTCCTCGGGTTCACGGCTCTCCCGCCTGAGTATTGGGCCCTTCTCATCCTGATGGTCGCAACCTACCTAGTATTAGTGGACGCAGGCAAGGTGTTCTTCTACAAGATATGCAAGTTTTAGGGAGTTGAATGAAGATGGCAGAAATTGATCTATTCCTCTGGTGGGCCGCAAGCATCAGCGGCGGCAGTGTTTTTCTAACTTTGGTCAGCATATACTTATACATAAGTAGCAGAGCCAAGCGGAAAGACGAGGGGTCTATGATAAAGAAACCATCAAGGATTTTGACAGACTTCGTTTTTGTATGGGTTCTGCTGGGTCTTTTGGTCTTCTATATAGTGTCGATCAATATTGGCTCTGCTGCAATATTCGCTGTTGGAAACATTATTGTGGAGATCCTTCTACTTGTTTACCTGTTCAAGAACAAACAAGCAGAGTCCAGTTCATCTAGTTGAGGCAGCATTCCGAAAAATCAGGTGCCGATTGGAGATATCTCCGATCGTTATGGATAAAATCTCCTCGTTGTTCTAGGAAACGGTATGGCGTCAATGATGTTTTCTAAGTCAAGCATCCACGTCAACAATCTTTCCAATCCCATCCCGAAACCGACGTGGGGCACGGTCCCGTAGCGCCGAAGGTCAATGTACCAATCGTAGTCTTTTTCATTCAAACCCAGTTCTTTCAGTCTAGAAACCAATTTTTCCTTATTGTCTTCTCTCGCGCCGCCAGTGGATATTTCCCCTATTCTGGGAACCAGCATGTCTGT
>CAZHZB010000045.1:1591-2880 GCA_964537045.1 uncultured Candidatus Bathyarchaeia archaeon
CTCATCAGGTCTTTCATTTCGGCAAAAGCCTGCTCTGCCTCGATGTGCCAGTATTCCGTCAGATGTCTTATGGTTCGGCTTTTCTCGGCTCTGAATGATGGTGCGACGCAATAGACTTTCTCGAGGGAATAGATGAGGATTTCAAGGTATAGTTGAGCACTCTGTGTTAGATACATGGGTTGGTCGAAATACTTCAGACTAAACAGCGTCGATCCGCCTTCACACGCGCTTGTGATGAACATCGGTGGTGAGACCTGAACGAATTCCTGCTTCTGGAAGAACTCATTCGTGAAACGGAGAACTTCACTCCTTACTTTCATGACGAGATTCATGCGCCGGCTGCGGAGCCACAGGTGACGGACATCCCTCAGAAACTCTTCGCTCTTGTCCTTCGCTATGGGGAAAAGCTCGGCCAAACCGATGATCGACAACTTGTCCGTCACGACTTCAAATCCGCCTGGGGCTCTTGGGTCCTTCTTTACTGTTCCCTCGAGCGTTATGGACGACTCGATTGTGGCCTTTTCGGCTTCAGGCCAGGCCGGGCTCTCTTTTTTTATTGGACATTGAATTGTCCCTGATGAGTCTCGTATGATGAGGAAAATCGTCTGTTTTCCTTCTCTTTTCCGATAGACCCAACCGTGAATGGTTACTTTCTTGTCTTCGAAGCATCCGTTCAGGATTTGCCGGATAGGAACGCAGTCCATTCAGATCGACCTTTCCCTTTCAATATTGCTTTCAAACGTAAATATCTATTCTTGCGCTTTTCTTTTCTGTACTGCCTTTCTTGTGAACGTGTCACGGACAGTCCTGTGGTTTGCAGTTCGCACAAGTTGTCGTCGGAGCGTAATTCTTAAATCGCCGGCTTTTGAGCATTATACCGCGAACGGTGCGTTGAAAACTCTGGAAAGCGAATACAAGCTGAAGGCTCTCAAACGGTCGGTCATTGCCATTTCAAGCGTTGTTTGCGTGGAAATAATTCTTGGGTTGATTGTGAACAGTCTTGCGATAGTGAGTGACGGTCTGCATGCCACACTTGATGCTTTGACCACAATGATTCTTTTTTTTGTTACTCGCGCTTCTGTGAAACCGCCTGATGAAGAACACATGTATGGTCATGAGAAATTCGAAGCCATAGGCGGACTTACAGGCGGAATTGCCCTGATAGGAATCGCAGTGTTAATCGTGTATGAAGCAATCTTGAAAATCCTTGCTAATCAAGCCGTGACATTTGGCACAGCGTTCGTCGGTTTCATAGCAATCGGTTACACGTTCTGCATAGACTTTTTCAG
>CAZHZB010000045.1:2980-7054 GCA_964537045.1 uncultured Candidatus Bathyarchaeia archaeon
TCGAGGATTTGAAGATTAGAAAGGCAGGCGACAAGATCTTCGTTCGTACGACGGTGCAGATTCCAGATTATCTGACGCTGGACGAAGCTCACGCCTTGACAGCGAAGATTGAAGCAGACGTAAAGAAGATTGTGGGTAATTCAGAGGTTACCATACAAACCAAATCATGCACAACAGAAATGACCACTGAAAAGCTGGTTGAGACTCTAGCAAGAGAAGTTCAAGGCGTAAGAGAGGCTCACGAAATAAACGTCACATATACAGGCGGCAAGCTGTACATTACGTTGCACGCTTATGTCGACCCGAAGCTGTCGATCAAAAGAGGGCACGAAATTGCGGAAAGAATCGAGAACAAAGTAAGCCAGAGAATACAGAGTGTTGAAAACATCGCGGTTCACATAGAGCCTTTCACTCTCAAAGAAAGAAAAGGTGCGGCCGTTGATGAGCAGGAAATCAGGAAAATAATACGCACAATTGCTGATGGCTATCAACATGCTTTTCATATTAAAGGAATAGTAACATATGTGGCAGGCAAGAAACGATACATAAACATTGACTGCAGTTTCACACGTGAAATTTCTGTTGAAGAAGCGCACAACGTCGCTTCACAAATCGAAGAACAAACTAGACAGCGTTTTCTGGAAACAACAGTGACGGTGCACATTGAGCCAAGCTAGAATTGTGCTGAAAACTCGCACTTTCTTTGCGAATACTACAAAAAAGGGGAAGATAGGTTGTTCAGCCGATCTCGATTTCTTTTAGGAATGCTAAGTCATCCAAGTTGTTGAGTTGTACTTCAGCTTGAGATATTGTGTATAGCACGTTTTCTATGTACAACGACCTTTGCACGTAGTGGCTGTAGTCCCATTCGTTTGTTTGAGTTCCTTGTTGAGTTATGCTGCCCTTCAGAACCAGACCGCCTTCTAGAGTTATGTTGAATACCATCAGTGGTTGCGTTTGCATGCTGGAATAGTTGTAACTGTAGTAGTTCAATGAAACTGGAAAGGCAAGCAAGTCTTTGGAATAGTCGAAGAGAAACGCTTTATGTTCATTTAAGACCGGAGTGTCAGACCAGTCAGCTTCAAAGCTGTATTCGCTTATGTTTTTCGGGGCACTCACGTTACTGACATCGAACAATAACACTCTAACTTTGTTGGATTCGTCTCTGCCTACTCCGATCAAATGGTTGCTGTCGTACGGGTGGAGATACCTCGTGAATCCCGGTATCTTCAAATATCCCAATATCTTGGGCGCGGTCACGTTCTCTACATCTATTACGAAGAATGGATCTCTTTTCACAACTGACGTCGAAAGATAACACCGATTTTCAATGAATCTAGCTGAATCCATGGTCTCTCCGACCTCAATATCCTGCAATTGTCCAACGATGCTGAGATTCATGTCCAGAATGAACACGTTGCTGCTAGGAGAAGAGTTGTTCCATGTTTGAGTGGCTACTCTGAAATCGTTTCCACGCTCATCCATCGAGAACTGATTAAGGATTTGTCCTGGTATTTCTCCGTGTGCTTCAGGAGTGATTGTGCTGTTTGTTATGTGTACTCGGTAGATCGTTGTCTTGTCGTTCTGAGGGAAGGTTATGTAGAGATTGTTCAAAGAGACGTACATTGTGCTTGTGCCTCCGAGCATTATCGTCTCGGAGCTCGGTGGTTGTGTAGCATTTTTCATGTCCAAAGCGAAAATCGTTGTGAACACAAAGTAATTGTCCGAGATGTTAGCGTAGTAGATCTCAGAGGCTACTGCCTCTCTGGAATACCCGTTCGTTTCGATTTTGGGCAGGTTCACTTTGTCTACTGTAAGGTTTGGAAGGATCTCCACGGTGCTGTAGGCTGGTTGGCTTGTTACGAAGTAGACGTAGTCGCCGAGCATTCTTGAATTGAAGTATCCTCCGTTTGTCTGGTAGTCTCTAATCAGGTCAGGTTGGGTCTTGTTTGAAATGTCGTAGACCTTCACGTATGTTCCGATGTCGTTGAAGTAGTTCAACTTTGAATAGTAAAGGGGTCCAAGGTACACTGGGCTGTATTTTGTGCATAGGACTGCTAGCTTGTTGTCGTTGATGTAAATTCCGACAGGCGTCATGTTCGTGAACGCGATGTTGTAGACGAGTTCGGCGCTTTCAGGTGGATATGCACGTAGAATTGACACGTTGTTTCCGGTTATTAGGTAGATGTATTCCCCATCAGTCTTTACCATGTCTGCCTCATCTACTCCGGCAACCTGAACGTTGGTGTTTGAGTATTGTTTTCCACTATCGCCTTGTATGCTTAAAGAGGACCATGTGGAACGTGGAACTAGTCCATCTGTCACTGGTCCCATGGCAAGAAATCGACCGTTGAAGGATTCAAAGTATTGATTTCCCCATTGAGAAGAGGATCTGCTCTTGAGAAAAGTTCGAAGTTCGTCAAAGGATGAAAACGTTGACATTGCAGAATTTGTGTTTGGATTCGTAGTCTGTGGAATGTAGCCTAGTTGATAGCACACTGAAACCAATATTATGGCTAGAAGGATAGCAGCGATGCTATAGAGTTTTACGCGTTTTGTGATTTCCTTTTGCATTGAAATTTCACCTACGTAACTAGTCCTTTGCCACGCACTTTATGCTAAGCCCTAGAACATTCTGTTCCAGAAGTTAGTACGGTCTCAAAGACCATACGCGCGCTGCTTCATACCAGAAAATCGCTGTGACGATCGCTCCGAAAGAAAGAATGAACAGGTTTTCTCGTGTGAAGCCTTGCATCAGGATCAGGAGGTATGCCGCGTAGAAAGTTGTGCAAAAGACTGCGTAGAAGAAATATCGCGGAAACAACAGTTTTCCAAGTTTCACAAAATGCTTCAGAACACCGATCTTGACTTCGCTGACGAGGGCATAGTTGCCCCCAATGTCTTGTTTGGCAACGAGTCCGAGCTGTCGCAGTTGTTCAAGATGATGTTGCGCCACGCTTGGACTGCTGAAGTGCAGGAGCTTCTGAACTTCCCGAACGCTCATCGGACGGCTGTTTTTCAGCAAAAGCCAATAGACTGTCCAATCTTTACCCCTGAGTGCATATTCAAACTCTGTTTCTCCATCCGCGTTCAACAGACTAGTCCACTTCTTCAATACATCTTAGCAGTCGTCCCTTATAATTCCAATTTTTAGAACACGGGTATAACGTGTCTTCTATCGTGGATCAGAAACACACTCCTTGGAATTATGGTTGGAGGGCTTGAGCAATCTCCATTTCAACTTCTGCTATTGGCTTTCCTGCGTCTATGATTCGCCATTTTCCCAGTGAAGCTAGCATTAGTGCCTTTCGTCTGATCTTTCTCAACTGCTCCAAGTTCTCAAACATTTCAAACTGGCTGCGAGTCTGTCTAATTCTTCTTTCAGCGTCCTCTGGGCGGACATCGAGGAAGAACATGAATTCCGATGTTGGAACGGTCGAAGCAAAAAAGTAGTAAGCCATCTTGTGAAAGGGAGATGGCAGGTAGGCAGTTCCCATCAGATACCTTACGAATATTATGTAATCGTATTTTTGCCACGAGTAGATGAGAACGGAACGGACCACGTCAAGCATGTAGAATATGGCAGAAGCGAAGTGAGCGCTTTTCCCTTTTTGGTAAAGAAATTGGTGAGCTTTCGCTCCGAAGAAATTGTCGTCCGAAGGATGAATTCGAAGGTAGACCGTTCTCAGGTTTTTCTTGAGGCTTCTGGAAAGATTGAATCCCTGCGTGCTCTTGCCTGATGCATCCAGACCATCAATTATTATGAGCACCAAGTGGTTAGATGCCGCCTCCGCAGAGCATGAAGGATAAAACACCGAAAGCAGGTACGGTGAGATTGTCGAAACCCATCGGAGAGAAACCTTCTACCAAAGTGGTGACTGCTGAAGCGGCAAGCACAGCAAGAACTTTCGAGGAGAATGGAAATTGATAGATGCAGGCGAAGAATAACATGCTGCCTCCAAGGCCTGCCAAGCATGTTAGGAACATCGCGATTGATCCTTCAAGGCTCTTCTTGGCTACAAGTTTGTACTTGTGTCTTCCATACTTCTCGCCCACTATCGAGGCTGCAGCATC
>CAZHZB010000046.1:0-6816 GCA_964537045.1 uncultured Candidatus Bathyarchaeia archaeon
AAGACTTATCTGAACCATGACTGCATAACTATGAATGAAGATTCGCGCTGCCAGATCTATCCTTTCCCCTCTAGTTTGCGTGACGCCCAAACCCATGTGCGTCTTAAAAGGTTTTTTGACAGCGCAATCTGCCTCGTAACCGCTGAAACACTAGGTGCTGAGAAGGACGAATGAATGGACCCTAACAGGCGGACGAAGATGTCGATAATTGCGGAAATCTTGGAAACTGCAAGACGAGGGGTCTCTAGGAATCAGATCATGAGTAAAGTGAACCTGAATTCTAGACAAATGTGGCAATATCTTTGGTTCACTTGCCAAAATGACCTGCTGAGCCAAATAAGGAAAGCTGAATACGAAACAACTGACAGGGGCTTCAGCTTTCTTAAACACTACTACAAGACGATAGAGTTACTGCACGTTGAAAATACGGAAGACCCTAAGCGCGCACCGAAAGTATAGCGTGCACGCGCTTGCGAGCACGACTCGTCAGCGTCACCTAAAAGGCTTGCGAGACTCTTGCGAAGCTAAGCGACGACAATCCAGCTTCGAAAGTGACTTAAAACCTCGTCAACCTATATATCCCTGTTTGAACACGCTAGAAAACTAGCACTACATGTGAGGATCATTCGAATGGACGAAATGCCAGAGGAAGAACCAAAGACCGAAGAGCAATTGGAGTCGCTTCAGGAGGCTCTTGAAACAGAAAAAAGGCGAGCGGAAAACTACCTGACACAACTGAAATACGCGAGAGCAGATCTTGAGAACCTGAAGAATAGATGCGATCGAGAAATAGATGAAGTGAAGAAACATTGTACTGAGAGGATCGTAACTGACCTTTTGGACGTAGCCGACGAATTGGAGCTCGCAATACAAAGTGCTCGGTCGTCGGAATCATCGGAAGCATTAGTTCAAGGAGTTGAAATGACCCTCAAGAAGCTCAAGAAAATCCTGGAAAACGAGGGTGTTTCTCCCATGAAGTGCGTTGGAGAACTTTTTGACCCTTCAAAGCACAGTGCCGTTGCCAAAACCGAAGAAGAAGGCGTTGACGGATGTAGAATAGTTGAAGAGGTCAGAAAAGGTTACACCATGAGAGAAAAGGTGATTAGACCGAGCATCGTTAAGGTTGTGGTACAACCTTCACAATCAAAAAAAGGAGATGAATAAACATGAGTAACGTAAAATCAGGAGAAAAAATCCTAGGCATAGATTTGGGAACAACTAATTCGGCAGCCGCAATATACGAAGGCGGACGAGCAACTGTGATTCCGAGTGCCGAAGGACCCACGATGGCCGGCAAGATGTTTCCTTCAGTCGTCGCTTTCACCAAAGATGGAACGCTTTTGGTAGGCGAATCGGCAAAGAGACAAACAACAGCAAATCCCGAAGGAACCATTTTTGAAATCAAAAGGAAAATGGGGACCGACTACAAAGTAAGCATTGCTGGAAAAGAATACAGTCCTCAACAAATCTCTGCCTTCATATTGCAGAAGATAAAGAAAGACGCTGAAACCTATTTGGGTACGACCATAAGAAAGGCGGTTATAACCGTTCCAGCGCACTTCAACGATAACCAACGACAAGCCACAAAAGACGCAGGTGAAATAGCTGGCTTCGAAGTTGCAAGGATCATCAACGAACCCACTGCGGCCTGCTTAGCATATGGAATAGATAAGCTCGAGAAAGAAATGAAGATACTCGTCTTCAGCTTCGGCGGCGGAACGCACGACGTCACCGTTATGGATTTTGGCAAAGGAGTCTTCCAGGTGCTGTCAACAAGCGGAGACACTCAGACCGGTGGAGCAGACCTAGACAAAGCAGTCATGGACTATCTAGTGGAAGAGTTCCAGAGACAGACAGGCGTTAACCTGCGCAACGACAAAATGGCACTCTCGAGATTGAAAGAGGCATCCGAAAAAGCCAAAATTGAACTGTCAACACTTATGACCACAGACATTGACCTCCCATTCCTTTTCAACGATACATCCGGACCAAAACACCTGCACTTCACTTTGTCCAGAGCCAAACTCGAATCCCTCGCGCAACCGTTAGTCCAAAAAACCGAACGCACGATCGTAAGATCACTTGAAGATGCCAAACTGACACCGAAAGACATAGACAAAATAATCCTATTCGGCGGAATGACCCGAATGCCCTATGTCCAGAGGTTTGTCGAACAAATCATGGGAAAACCGGCAGAAAGAGGCGTCGACCCCATGGAATGCGTCGCGATCGGTGCAGCAATACAAGGAGCGGTTCTCACAGGAGAAGTCAAAGATCTATTGCTGCTGGATGTTACGCCATTGTCCCTAGGCGTTGAAACCCTTGGCCGTGTCTTCACGAGAATTATGGAGAAAAACACCACAATCCCCACAAAAAGGAGTCAGATATTCACAACAGCCGCCGACTTCCAAACTGCAGTAACGATTCACGTTCTCCAAGGGGAGCGTCCAATGGCAGGCGACAACGTATCACTTGGAATTTTCAACCTAGAAGGCATCGCACCAGCTCCAAGAGGCGTGCCGCAAATTGAAGTCACATTTGACATGGACGCGAATGGCATACTGAACGTCACCGCGAAAGACTTGGGCACAGGCAAAGAAGCGAGAATAACGATTACGGCTTCCACAAAACTGTCCAAAGAAGAAAAAGAACGCCTTGTCAGAGAAGCAGAAGAGTTCGCTGAGCAAGACAAGAAGAAACGTGAAGAAGCTGATATTAGAAACAACGCTGACAACCTAGTCTACACAGCAGAGAAAACCAAGAAAGATCTGGGCGAAAAGCTCACGCAAGAGCAGAAGAACAGCATAGACGCTTCAGTCTCAGCTCTGAAAGATGCTCTAGCAGGCACCGACTCTGACAAAGTCAAGACCAAGTCTGATGAACTGACCAAATTGCTCCAAGACGTCGGAACAGTAATCTATCAACAAGCAGCCGCAGAACAGGCAAAACAACAACAAGCGAAGCAACAAGAACAACAACCAACGGGAGAACAAGCACAAGAACCGACCGGCGACAAGGTCGTCGATTCAGAAGACTACAAAGTGAAATAAACACTCCGGGCAGGTCTTTGTTGACCTGCACCATCAATTTGATGATAAAGAAATGAGCACCAAAAGAGACTACTACGAAGTTCTTGGAGTTTCCAAAACTGCGTCAAAAGACGAAATCAAAGACACGTACAGAAAGCTAGCTCTGCAGTATCACCCGGACAGAAACAAATCACCGGAAGCGGAGGAAAAGTTCAAAGAAATATCAGAAGCTTACGCAGTTCTATCGGACGACGAGAAAAGAGCCCAGTACGATCAGCTAGGGCATGCAGGTTTTGACCAACGTTACACGCAGGAAGACATATTCAGAGGCGCCGATTTCGATTCAATATTCAGAGACATGGGTACTGGTGTTGGTCTGAGAGACGTGTTCAGCTTCTTTTTCGGTGGCAGGGATTTCGCGGAAAGACCGTCAAGAGGCAGAGACCTTGCCTATGACCTTGAAATCACGCTCGAAGAAGCCGCAAACGGTGCTGAAAAAGAGACGGATATAGAAAGAACAGAAAAATGCGATGTCTGCAGAGGAAACGGAGCAGCTCCTGGCACATCTCCTAGAATATGTCCCAAATGCAACGGAGCAGGAAGAGTTCAGACAACGACCAGAAACAGCTTCGGCATGTTTGTTCGAGTCATACCCTGCCCAACATGCAACGGAAGAGGCAGAATCATCGAAAAACCCTGTCCAAAATGCAGAGGCAGTGGAGTCATGGAAAAAGAAAGAAGAATAACCGTCAAAGTGCCCCCCGGCATAGATGAAGGATATCAACTCAGACTTGCCGGAGAAGGCGAGACATCACCCGAGACAAGGACTTCTGGAGACCTGTATGTCATCATTCACGTAAAACCCCACAGGTATTTCAAAAGAGAAGAGGACGATCTTCTATACCAACTCTCAATAGGCTTCCCCCAAGCAGCACTAGGCGCAGAAGTCACCATACCGACACTTGACGGAAATACAACGATAAAAATTCAACCTGGAACGCAACCAGGCCAGATCTTGACGATAAGAGGAAAGGGAATGCCTAGGTTCCGAGGATACGGCAGAGGTGATATGCTGGTCCGAGTAAACGTGGCAGTACCTGAAAAACTCACGTCACAGCAAAGAGCTCTGCTTGAACAGTTGGCCAAAGAATTTGACCAAGATGTCAAGTCTAAGAGCCACAGAATAAGGCTGTGAAGACCTCTGCCACGCTGTGTCTTGAACTGTTTTTGTGTAGATGTCAGTAGTTCTCAGAATAGACCTCGTAGAAACTTCTTGGATGCTGGCACACTGGACACTTATCCGGAGCTTCAGTGCCCTCGAATACGAAACCGCAATTTCTGCACATCCATTTGACTGGCGCATCTTTTTTGAACACTTTGCCTTGTTCGACGTTCGCAAGCAGCTTCAGATATCTTCGCTCATGGTAAGCTTCCACCTTGGCGACCTGACGAAAAGTCCTAGCCGCCTCACTGAAACCTTCTTTTTCAGCTACTTCTGCAAAGCCGGGGTACAGTGTTCCCCACTCAAACTTTTCGCCTTCAGCCGCTGCTTTCAGATTCTGCGCTGTCGATCCGATGATGCCCGCGGGATAAGCTGCAACGATCTCCACAGTTCCGCCTTTCAGAAGCTCAAAATACAGCTTGGCATGTTCCTTTTCATTGTCAGCAGTTTCTTGGAAAATGGCTGAAATCTGTTCATAGCCTTCCTTCCGAGCAACGCTGGCAAAATAGGTGTACCTGTTTCTGGCCTGCGACTCGCCTGCAAATGCTGCGAGCAGATTCTTTTCGGTCTGACTTCCCTTAAATTCCATATTCTACAACCTCACTTCAATTTGACTTATGCAGTCGAAACATAAAAAGAATTTGAAAAACAGTGAAGAAAACCAGTGAGCTTCCTGCGGCCATGTTTTCGCAAACAATTTAAACGGAACTGGACAGTCTGACTGTTGGCAATGAAGGAAAGTGAGTCTGCGATGAAAGATTACGCGTCAAAAACCCCAATCTCGAAGGCTCTTTATCAACGCGCAAAAAAAGTCTTGCCTGCGGGCGTCTCTTATTCAATACGCTACTTTGAGCCATACCCCTTTTTTGCGGCCAAGGCCAAAGGCAGCAAGCTATACGACGTCGACAAGAACGAATACATCGATTTTTGGCTCGGACACACGGCACTCATTCTTGGACACAGTCCGAGACAAGTAATGGTCGCCGTTAAGAAACAACTTGAAAATGGTACAATCTACGGCACTTCGCATGAGCAGGAAGTCGCCTTGGCTGAACAAGTCGTGAAGATGGTTCCAAGCGCTGAAATGGTCAGGTTCGCCAATTCTGGTACCGAAGCAAACATGTACGCTACACGCCTCGCACGCGCATTTACAGGACGAGACAGAATAGCCAAGTTTCTGGGAGGATGGCACGGCGGCTATGACGCGCTTCACGTGGGTGTCAAACCTCCATTTGACCTTCCAGAGTCTGCGGGGTTGACGCAAGGAGCCCTGCAAGACACGATTCTCCTGCCTTTTAACGACCTAGACGGTGTTGAGAAAAGACTGAAGAATGAGCAACCTGCCTCAATCATAATCGAACCAGTGCTAGGCGCAGGTGGCGGAATACCTGTTGAGAAAGAATTTCTGAAGGGTTTGAGAGAATTCTGCGATAGAAAGGACATACTACTGATTTTTGATGAAGTCATTACAGGATTTCGACTTGCTCCTGGGGGAGGACAAGAATACTACGGCGTGAAGCCAGACATCACAGTCCTCGGAAAAATCTTGGGAGGAGGATTCCCTGTAGGAGCATTCTGTGCTTCTAAGAAAATAATGGAAAGAATAGACAACATAACGTACAAGCGGCCGAACTACTCATTCCACGGCGGCACCTTCGCAGCAAACCCGATAACCATGACCGCTGGGCTGTCAACTCTTCGAATTTTGGAAGACGGTAAAGTGACAGGCCGCTTGAACAAACTTGGAGATAAGATCAAAGCAGAAATTCAGCGGATCTTTGGCAGAAAGGCAATCGATATCCAGACAACCGGTGTGGGCTCCCTCTTCAACATTCACTTCACTAAGGAATGCATAAAAGACCCACAAGCAGCATCCCGCGCGGATAAGAAGAAAGCCTTTGACTACAACTTGGCATTGATTGCAAACGGAGTTTTCTTCCTTCCAACACACAGTTGCGCTTTGTGCACGGCGCATTCAGAAGAAGACCTCGAAAAACTGCTCAGGGAAACAGAAAGATACGCCCAGCGCGCAAAATGATGCCCAAAACGATTTTTCATTGATCTAGTTCCGGAAGCCTTCTCTTTCGATTTCCACTATTGTTTCTGCTAGCCACTTAGTTGCTTCACGATACTTCCTCTGCAAATCCCGCTGATCCTTGACGAAATACAGACTAGAAAGTCTCTCTATGACTTCGGATGCAAGTTCGGACTGCACATAGCGCATCTTGAAATCGTAATGCAGTGGATTGTCTTTAATCCGCAAAGCTTCTACAAGCATCGCTAGCGTGAGATTATGGTACAAATCGATTGCTTCGAGAAAATTTCCTCGGTTGATTTCCTTCTGCACAAAAACGTTGAACAATTCAAACCGCGTTCTCAGCCTTTCTAATCGCTTTCGAAGTTTGCTGCGAAGCTCACGCCTGTCAACATGTGGAACCTTGACTTTTCCAGACTTGTTGAAATGAAATACAGCGTTCCCGTGGATTTCAGGTTCAAGAAGCTTATCGGGACTGTTCAGTTTGAAGACAGCGAAGTCGATCAGAAGGTAATCGCTCGCGTTCTTTA
>CAZHZB010000047.1:0-2376 GCA_964537045.1 uncultured Candidatus Bathyarchaeia archaeon
CTCCTTCTTTCTCCAGTTTGCTTTGCCAAGTATATCGGTCCTTCCTGTTAATGTAGAGGTCTCTGGCAATGTCAACGGCAAGGAACTCTTCCAGAGAATCATAACCAAACATACGCACAATTGCCAAATTGGCAGTAAGAATCCTACCTTCAGGAGAGCTACGGTAGATCCCATCTGGAACATTCTCAAAGAGGCTGCGGAACTGCTCTTCACTCTCCGCCAGTTTGCAGGTTCTCTCCTTGATAACTGTCTCCAAATCCTGAGAGTATCGCTTGAGCTCCTGCGCCGCACGCATATTTTCAGTCACATCATCAACCATCTCAATAGCCGCAGTAACCCTGCCTCCCTTGTCCTTGATCGGAGAAGAAATCACCCTGAAATTGATGATCTTGCCAGCTCTTGGCGTACTAGTCACTGACTCATGAACCTTACCATCAACCAGTGTCTTGTAGGTCGGACAGTAGGAACAAATACTATCCCTTGGAGGATCGTTGAAAGTTTTGTAGCAGATAGGCTTCTTCGAAACATCGACATCTGAAAACCAATTTTTCATCTGTTTGTTTAACGCCAGAATCTCCATGTTTGAACTTATCAGAGAAACACCGATCGCAATATTGTCTACAACACTTCTGTACCTAATTTCAGAGTCACTGAGAGCCTCCTCCACTTTCCTACGTTCAGTAATATCCTTGTAAATAGCCACGATAGAACTAGGTTTACCAGAAGCATCTTCAACAACACTACCAGAGATTTCCGCAGGATACTCACGTCCACTCGAATCCATAAGCGTATACTCAAGGTTTCGTACAGTTCCAAGCTCCAAGAGATCCTTCAAGGCCTCCCTAGCCCTCTGACGATCACTTTCCGCAATGAACTCCAAGGCGTTCCTACCGACAATCTCCTCCTTTCTCAGAACGCCGTACATCTCTAGAGCAGCTTGGTTGCAGTCAATGATCCGCCCGTTCAGATCTGTAACAATGATAGCGTCGGGAGAAGCGGTAAAAACACTCTTCAATCGCTTGTTGTTTAACTCGCCGTTCTGTACACGCTGCAGGTTAATTCTGTTCTTCATTCAGACCACATCTTTCCACCATTGGCTGCGTCTTTTTCTGTCAGAAGCGACAAAGAGGCAGCTGTACCCGTTGCAGGAGTGAGCAGTAATTCAGCATGAAACGATATTAATCGATTATGAATCATCTATCTACATCATCAATACAAGAATGCTGTAAGAAACAGTCGAAGACAATGGACGTCACATGAAAGCCTCTAAATATGGCAAGGCATCACAAGACTAGAACCAAACGCAGGTGACAGGGCATGAAACTGCTACTTGATGAAATGTACGCTGGACTCAAAGAATACTTTGAAACGCTGGGTTGGGAGGCTGAGACAGCGCAAGAAGTGGGCCTGAAGGGAGCAAAAGACAAAGACGTTGTGGAATATGCTCAAAAACACGATCTGCTTTTGATAACGCAAGATCCTAAACCGGCAGAATTGGCTGATCTCAGAGGAGTCAAGCACGTGCTCATCTCAAACGCGATGATAGCCAAGATAGCTGACGAGAAGATAAAAGAGAAATACTCAGACATCAAACAAGAATGACTGTGAATAGACATGTCAGTTATTGAAGTAACGGTGAAGAGTCAAAAAGGAAAGTGCGTTTTCGGCCATAAAGTGGGCGACAAGATTGTCTTCAACGGACGAACGGTTGAAGGACCCATTTGTCTCAGCGCCTTGTCGGTTCTGATGCCTAAGATCTATGCGATGCGCTTCAGCGCAGAGTTTCCCTGGGAAAAAGAGAAAAACGTGGGCCACTGCCCTTGTCCTGATCCCGAAAACCCCGTTGTCTTTGAGATTCGACGGATGAAGAAAAAGTAACCGACTTTAAGCGTTGGCCATTCTCCAGATGGCCTTCTGCATTTCTTCACCGTGTTTCCAGCCATAATATAGACCGGCAACTTTGCCACCGAACGGAATAGCAACCCGTTTGACAAAACTGTAAAGCAAGGGGCTCGGAAGCCTGTGCTCTAGGAAAGTGTCTCCCCATATCCTTACATTGTATTCCCAGCAACGTGTGAACAATTCCCATCGTGCCTTCGTCAAATTGTCAAGCTCTGTCCCCTGATTGTTCATCAGCAAGCAGTTCTCCAGAGGCACGAAGAACAAAGGCACGTAAAGCGCAGTGTGACTACGCAAACTGTCCATTAGCTTGAGCGTTTCCAGAACATCTTCCTCACGCTCATCAGGCAAGCCAAGGATCAATGTCGCAAGTGGATACCAATCATTATCATTCATGATGCCAAAAGATTGAGCAACGACTTCCTGCCACTGTTCCGGCTTGTATGGAAGCATTTTTCCAGCCATGTATTTGCGCAT
>CAZHZB010000047.1:2476-6805 GCA_964537045.1 uncultured Candidatus Bathyarchaeia archaeon
TCTTCTGCATTGTAGGAGTGCAGAACTGGCAATTTCTGCCACAACCTCGAGAAATCTCAACGCACCCATGGATGGCAGGATGTCTGATGAGTGGCACCTGATCATGATTCGCGCTGTTTTGGGCACGAATGACTCGGGGCAAAGGCTCGCCGTTCACTACTTTTCTGAAGATGTCCAGGACAAGGGTCTCGCCATTACCGATTACCACACAGTTCACGCCGTAAAGATCAGCTACCTTCTTTCTCTCCAGCTGCCATGATCCAAAACCGCCAACAATGACTTTCGGCCTGTACCTGCGGATACTTCTGTGATTAACAAGCTTTCTAAACTCGATTGCGTTCAGCGGTTCCCCACCGCCAATGATTGAAGAGTAGGTTTTGCTGACGTAAGCCATTCCAGTAGGATCCATGGAAGAAATGCCCACGACCTTGGTATCACGTCCGACAACGGAGTCTAAGTCGCGGGGATGAACCACAATCACGTCGGACTCAGCAAAACCATTGTTCAAGAGCAGGGCTTCGATTTTTCTCAATCCGTAGGGTGCATACCTACTTCCAAAATCACCATCGTTTCGAGGGGAGGGTGGGTACAGTGCTTTTCTCAATAGCCATAATGGCACGGGCCCCTTGGCGAAGCCGCCAGCGAAAGCAGCGAAGGGATTGTTAGCAAAATCACTCATCTCCGTTGCTGAAGCTGTCAACACCACCTTTACGCCCGACTTTTCCGACATTCCCTTTCCCGCGCTCACACATCTGACAAAGCACAGAATTTCTCGCTTGACTTATTAATAACTATTGTTCGCGAGGAGAACAATTCAGGTCATCGCTCCGTCTTAATCAGAATCAGACAAGTTTTTGCTGTTTCAGGCCAGAAACAAAATTGGATACTCTGACGCCGACTAGTCTGATCTTCCGGTCAACCCGCAGATAGGGTTGAATCAATTCTCTCGCAGTTTTTTTCAAGTCTTGTAGACGATCGGTAATGAATGGAAGAGTCTTGCCGTGCGTGTGTGTCTCAAAATTCTCGTACCGAACTCTTATTGTAACCGTCTTGAAGCAGACCTGTTGCTCTTGAGCGTCACCGTAAACATCTTCACACAGCGCATCCAACGCCTGCAGAACATACTCGAAATCGTTGGTGTCCTCTTGAAAAGTTGTGTCACGTCCGATGGACTTGATCTCGGTTCTTTCCTCAACCTCGCTATTGTCGATGCCGTGAGCCATCAGATAAAGCGCGGTGCCCATGACACCGAAGCGGTCAACCAGAACCGCAGGATCATATCGCGAGAGATCGCCGATAGTCTTCACATCCATGCTCTCGAGAAATTGGCCAGTCTTTCTCCCGACGCCTAAGAGCTTCCGAACAGGCAAAGGATCTAGGAACCTCTCAGCATCCTCCTCTCGCACGATCGTTAGACCGTCAGGCTTCTGAAAGTCGCTCGCGATCTTCGCCACGAGTTTGTTGTAGCTGATGCCGATCGAACACGTCAAACCCTCACGCTCAAGAACGTCCTTCTTGATAAGTTGGGCCAAGGACTCAGCTTCAGCGTAATCTTTCACCTTCGACGTAACATCGAGAAAAGCTTCGTCGATCCCCCATTGCTCAAACTTGTCGGTGTACCCACGCAGAATGTCCATGATTTCGTTGCTGACTTTCACGTACAACCTCATGTTCACAGGCAAATACACGCCCTGAGGGCAAAGCTTCCAAGCCTTAGAAATGGGTATGCCTGACCTGACACCGAATTTTCTTGCTTCATAGTTTGCTGTGCTCACTACACCTCTGCCTTTGCCTTCTCGTGGGTGAGCCCCGACAATAACAGGTCTGCCTTTCAGTTCAGGATGCTCTTTTTCCTCCACTGCCGTGTAGAAATGGTCCATGTCCAGATGAAAAATGATCCGCTTCTTTCCAGCCATGATCCTTCATTTCCAACGCTAGGGTACATCAGCATTATTGCTTGCAGTTGATTTGAACTTGTCGAAGGCTACCACTTATTCAGGGTCAAGATTGCACCTTCATAACCTTTTTTATTGGATGTCAGAGAATAGTGAGGGTGACGCATGAGGGAAGAAATTGAAGGACAAGAACATAACCGGCGAGTCAGTCCAGCAGGTAGCGGTTGAATTCCTGAAGAAGCGAAAAAACACCGAAAGAGTAGAGATCTCTACGATTGAACAGAACAGAGACATATGGGTAATTCGGGGAACCTGCGCGATAGATCTAGAAGGTCATCCGTGGGCTGAAAAGTTCGAAGTTGTCCTCGATACGAGAGGGAAGGTCAGGAAAGAGACCTTTGCATTGCTCTAGAAGCTTAGAATCTTGTTTTTGAACAAAACTGCAGTTTCAATACGTTGAAAAGTTTTATCTGAATGCCCACACTACTTCCCATAGGGAAGCAGCGACGGTGTTTGAAAAGATTCTCGTTCCCTTGGACGGTTCAGAACACTCTCAAAGAGCCCTAGAATGCGCCGTTCAAATAAGCAAGAAGTTCAACGGAAAAGTGACACTGCTTCACGTGTATTCTGTCACTGTTCCTCCGGTTGTCATGCCCGAACCGTCAACGCTGACTCCTGCAGGAGTTCCAGTTCCCGGTTCGACCGAAGTCTCCAAATTGGTTGAGGGCCTTCGTGAAGCTGGCAGGAAAATGCTGTCTGACGCGGAACAGCAGGCAAACTCGGCTGAAGTTGAGGCTGAAACTGTACTTAAGGAAGGAAATGCTGTGCAAGAAATTGTCAAGACGGCGAAAGAAGGAGAGTACGGTCTTGTTGTCATGGGCGCCAGAGGAATGCACAGAATCAAAGAGTTGCTGATGGGAAACGTGAGTGAAGGCGTCATAAAGAACGCACCCTGTCCAGTGTTGATAGTCAAGTAGAGAGTCGCGTTCTCGAACTCTGAGGTTCCGTGAACACGAGAATATCGAAAGTTATTTCTTTTCAATCGAACAAAGAGATTGATTCTAGACGTGATTTCTGATGCAGAGGAAAGAGATACTCCGCGAGCCCGTGAAGCATATGAAAATCAAGGGCAAACTCACCGTCGATCAGCTCATCAAACAATTTGGAAATTCAGGATCTTTTGGAGCAGGAAGAGTCGCGACGGCCTGCGACATATACGAAAGAATGCTGAGAGATGACGACTGCACCGTGTTCTTGGCTTTGGCTGGAGCGATGGTTCCTGCGGGCATGCGCACGCTGGTCGCGGATTGCCTGAGAGAAAACCTCATCGACGCGGTGGTAACGACGGGCGCAAACATGGTTCATGACGCCCTAGAAGCGTTAGGAGGACATCACTACAAGGGGCACTGGGCCGTTGACGACTACATGCTGTACAAGAATCACACGTATCGCATATACGATGTTTTCGTTCCAGAGGAGGATTTCATAAAACTCGATTACGAGCTCGTCAAGATCTACGACCAAATCGCCAATGAATACAAAGGAAAGACGCTGTCTTCGAAAGACTTCGCATGGGAACTGGGCAAACGGTTGAAAGATCCCAACTCGATTCTTCGGGCGGCTTACGAAGCGAAAGCCCCTATCTTCATGCCTGCGGTGCGTGACTCAGAGTTTGGCTACATCTACTACTTGCACGCCTCAAGAAGACAGTTCAAGAACACTCTGGTTGTGGACGCGTTCAAGGACGTGTCTGAAATCATAAGCATCTGCCGAGGTGCAGAAAGAAACGGGATGATAGTCATTGGCGGCGGAGTTCCAAGAAACACTATACAGTCAGCAGCACTGGCGACAAAATCAGGAATAGACTACGCGATAGTAATCACCATGGACCGCGCTGAAACAGGTGGGCTTTCAGGCTCGACGCTGGAAGAGACGGTCAGTTGGGGAAAACTCAAAGGACAGGCCGACAAAATTATGGTCATCGGAGACGCAACGATCATTTTCCCACTGATGGTCGGCTCAGTCTTGGAAAGACTTGGCAAAGACTTCGAACGAGCACGAAACATCAAGTTTGAACCACTCAACCCGAAGGAACGTACATGATATGATGAAGAAGAAGCCGAGCAGACACAAGTTCTGCGGAAACTGCACCAGCCACAACGCCTACAATTTTCCAGATCAGGTATTCTGTACAAGAAGATTCCTGAAAAACGAGAACGCCATAGTCTCAACGCTCTGGTGCTGTGAAGACTGGTATCCGAGCGCGCAGGACTGTCACTGCATTGAAGAAACATTGAAAAAACAGAAGTAGAGAAAGCAGAACCTTTTCCGTTTTCGCACGAAAGTATTTATCCCGAAAAACAGGTCTTATTCTCGTTTAAGCCCGGTGGTGCAGTGGTCAAACATGGCGGCCTCTGGAGCCGCTGACGAGAGT
>CAZHZB010000048.1:0-6732 GCA_964537045.1 uncultured Candidatus Bathyarchaeia archaeon
AGCAAGTATTTGTCTCCGCGGAGTTTCACGGTCCTGAACAGACTGCGCAGGCCGTGTTGAATGATATCGTGAAGATATTCCGACGGTATCATGCTTGCTGAACGCGCGCTAAGAGAGAAACAACGGTTTTCCAAAGGGTTCTGTCACAGAATAGGGACAAAACTTGTTGCCAATTGCTCCAAGAATTATCAGAGACTAGGCATTACTTCATATTTCGTGTTGACAAGCGCGGGCGAGAGAGACTCTTCCAATCGAATCGCACAATGCTTTTAAATGCTGGCTGCATGTTTTTGAGTAACTTCTAACATTTAACAGAAGCGTAACGGACGTTGAAGATGCTTTGACATCCAAAACTCTGGTCACCTCAGCGTGGCCCTACTTGCACGGCCTTCCGCACCTTGGAAACCTAGTGGGTTCAATACTCTCAGCCGATGTTTTTGCGAGATACAGTAGACTCAAGGGCGAAGAAGTAGTCATGGTGAGTGGCTCCGATGAACATGGAACCCCGGTTGAAGTTGAGGCGGTTAGGCTGGGCGTTTCACCTAGGATATTAACCGACAGAAACCACGCCAAGATAGTCAGCCTTCTCAAATCTTGGAACGTCACCTTTGACAACTACACCCGAACTGAAAGTCCCATCCACAAAGAAGTTGTCGCAAAACTGCTGATGGAGATCTATGACCGGGGGTACATATTTGCACAAGAGACTGAGATGCTTTACTGTGAACAATGTAACCGGTTTCTGCCAGATAGGTATGTTGAAGGCAAGTGTCCCCATTGCGGCTATGAGCTAGCCCGCGGAGATCAGTGCGAAAACTGTGGCAGATTGCTTGAAACAATCCTTCTGATTGAGCCTCGTTGCGCGATTTGCAGAAGCAAACCGGTGGTGAGACAGACCAAACACTGGTTCTTTGATCTGCCAAAACTATCCGAGCAAATAACGACCTACCTCCTCAGTAACCAGAAACTGGCGAACAGCACACGAAACTTTAGCCTGAATTTCATAAAGGAGGGCCTAAAACCGCGAGCTATTACCAGGGACGTGAGCTGGGGCATTCAGGCACCGTTTCCAGGAGCGGAAAACAAAAGAATCTACGTCTGGGTCGAAGCCCTCATAGGTTACTTGTCAGCAACTATAGAGTACTTCAAGAACCATGGCGAACCTGACGGTTGGCAGGACTACTGGTTCGACAGAGAAGCGAAGACCTATTACTTCATAGGAAAAGACAACATTCCTTTCCACACAATAATCTTGCCAGCCCTGCTTCTTGCTTCAGGTGAGAATTACAACTTGCCATATAATGTGTGTGCAACCGAGTGGTTGCAGTTTGGAGGGCTGAAAGCTTCGAAAAGCCAAAAAGTAGGGATATGGATGGACGAAGCCTTGGAGCTGTTTCCCGCCGATTATTGGCGATATTTCCTAATGGCCACTAGACCGGAAAGCAAAGACTCGGACTTCTCTTGGGACGTTTTTATCAAAAGGATCAACGCCGACTTGAACGATACTTACGGCAACTTTATCCACAGAACGTTGACATTTATCAGCTCAAAGTTTGACGGAATGGTTCCTGAAACAGACGCGACTGATCCTGATATCGTGGAAATCTTGAAGACTCTTGAAGAGAAGGTGCAGGCAGTAGCAGGAGAACTGGATGAGTGCAAGCTCCAATCCGCAGCCAATACGATCATGGGTATAAGCCGCGTCGGAAACCAGTACCTGAATGAGAAGGAACCTTGGAAGATCATTAAGAAAGATCAAGAAAAAGCAGCCAACATCTTCTCTGTGGCAACTCGATACGTCAAAGCTCTGGCAATAGTCTCGGCACCGTTCATGCCGTCTGCCGCCGAAGAGATATGGAAGACTCTTAACCTGCCAGGTAGCGTGCATGACCAGAGCTGGGGCGAAGCCTTGAAGCCTCTACCACCGAACCATAAAATCCAGAAAGCAACACCTTTGTTCAAGAAGATCGAAGGCAGCTCACAGGAGCTGCAAGACAGACTTGAAAGTATCAGAGAAAGACTGGGAAAATCTGGTTGAAATTGTGTTAGGGCCTTGAAATATTGACGATTAGAATAGATCTACACGTACACAGTATGTATTCTGTAGACTCCACCATCAGACCAGAACAGCTTCCATTGTATGCGAGAAAGCGTGGACTAGACGGTGTCGCTGTCACAGACCACGACCGCCTCGACAGTGCCTTGAAGATAAGCAGAGAGAGCAACTTCCTGATTCTTCCCGGGATGGAAGTCACAAGCCTCGACGGCCACATCGTGGGATTGAACTTGAAAGAGTCCGTGCCAAAAGGATTGACAGCCGAAGAAACAGTGGACCGGATTCATGATGCTGGTGGAATAGCTATCGCCTGCCATCCCTCGGCTTTCTTCAAGGGAAGCTTGGGGGAATGCGCAACCTCAAGATTTGATGCTATCGAAGTGATCAACTCCTCCGCTATTCCCTTTCGGTACTCTGTCAGACGCAGCGAGGAACTGGCTTCGAGACTCGGCATCTCTCGGGTGGCCGGCAGTGACGCTCACTACGGTCCGGAGATAGGGTGCGCTTACACGGTGGTGGAAGCGGAACTAGTTGCACAGGACATAATCTCGGCAATAAAGAAGGGCATGTGTCAACCTTTTGGAAAAGGCATACCTTTAAGCATGAGACTGAAAAGAGAGTTTTTCTCCTTTCGTAAATCCCGCTCGCCATAAGCACGGAGAGTGCTGTCGACGAACGTGAGCACATATTTCTGTTTTTGATATGTTTCGCGGAAAGCAACGCCGTTTATATTAAGATTTGCGACTTAGTATCTCGGTGATTGGGATGAGCAAAAGGCTTCCACGGAAAGAATTTCTGGCTTTGGCAGACTTGTTTTGGCAGGGTGATGCCAAAGTTAAATACCAGAATCCAGACGCTTGGATCATCACATAATCTCAAATTTGATGTTCTGTGAGAAACACCAATCTCCTTCTAGCAAAACCACGATATTTCTCTTTTGCTGGAAACACTTTCTGTTTCTAAACATGATAGCAAAGGTGACGATCTTTCTTTTCTTGAAGAAATGCTCTACTAGTTACTTTTGCCAGATTCGGGCCGGCATCGAAAGGCTGGGGAGGCTCGATCAGACTTCAATAAGGTTGGAGGTTGAATGTGTTCTGATGTGGACCGATCTGTCAGGTTTGGCCAGAGCTGAAGCGATTATCCTTGTCTTGGTTGGAAAAGACGGACATTTGACGAATATTATGGAGCAATGTTCGTTTTCGCAGAAGTATTTGCCTTTCCCTCCTTTTGAGAGGGGCTCTCCGCATTTTGGACAATCAACCATCGGCTTTTCCTCTAGTATGAGATGAAGAGTGCAACAATGTTTATAGAGGGTTGTTTCGTAATCTGACATATTACGATAACAGAAAGCTACAAGTCAGGTTTGAGAAAAGGGTATGAAGAGAAGGAATTGTTGTTTTCTCTAACTGGAGTCAGATTCCATTTGGTAGAGATCCAAGTCCATTCCCAATGATCTTTCCTGTCTCGCATAGGGTTCCAGATTGAAGAGTTGAGGAGCAATCGATTCGAAGCTGTTTGGCTTCTGTGGTGAATCTACGCCTGTCATTACTAGTGTGACCTTCAACTTCCCTTCTTGTTGGGGATTAACCTTCGCACTCCAAATGACTCGAACGTTTCCCTCCATTATTTCTGAGACGATTTCACCCACGCGGTTTGCCTCTTGAACCGTCAATCGATTGTCACCCGTAACGTGTATCAATGCTCCCGTTGCTCCAGCGTAGCTAAGGTCATAAAGTGGGGTTCTGAAAGCATTTCGCACAGCCTCCTCAGCCCTGTTGGGCGCGTCAGATTCGCCAACGCCAACAACCGCCATTCCACCATGGCTGATTATGGTTTTGAAGTCTGTGAAGTCGAGGTTAATTAGGCTGGGCGTCGAAATTGTTTCGACAATTCCGTTTATCATGTTTGCAAGCACTTGGTCGGCGACTTTGAATGCGTCATTCATTGGCAAATGTGGTACGAGACGTGCCAATCTGTCGCTGTCTATTACGGCAACTGTGTCACAGTGTCTTCGCATTTCAGCCAAGGCCTCTGCGGCGCTTTTGTCCCTTCCTTTTTCAACGCGGAAAGGCATGGTGACAACACCAATCGTTGCCGCACCTTTCTGTCTCGCGATCTCAGCTATGAGAGGAGCGGCGCCTGCACCGGTTCCGCCGCCTAGTCCTGTGGTTATGAAGGCAATTTCAACGTTTGAAAGAACAGTTTCCACATTATTTCTTGATTCTTCAATCGCCGCTCTGCCGAGTTTCGGGTTTCTGTGGACGCCGCGTCCCTTTGTGAGTTTTTGACCGATCAGAATTTTATGATTCGCAACAGCGGATTTGAGATGAGCTGCGTCGGTGTCTATTGTGATGCATTTCGCCGAGGTCGAAGCCGATTCCATGAGTCTGGTCACAGTGTTGCTGCCAGCTGTTCCTACGCCGATGACTGCGATTCTACAACAAGTGACGTGGCCAACTCCTTGAGCCTCGGCGGCGTGTTGAGAGTACTTCAGCGAGTTCTCAGAAGGACGGACCCTAGCCAACGTTACTCCTCCGCCAAAGCTCATCGTTTATCAAATCACGGATTGCAACTCTGATGGCTTCGGCTCTATTTGGATAGAACCTGCCGCCCACGAGTTGGTCTAAAGCTTTTAAGTAAGTTTCGGGCACGTAGAGTGTAATCAGCTTCACGTCGCATCTCCCTCTTATTTGTTGATAGATTCCTGTTCCACCTTATACTTCTGCATAACATGTGGCAAATATGGTTCAAACATGCTGACACCAGGCTTTTTAAAACTTTCCTAATAGTCATTTCAGATTTCTGTAAATTCCGGGTGGTGTTAACCCGTACGTTTTTATTTCTTGTTGAAGCATTTAGAATAGTGCGATGGAAATGTATGCAAATTCTTGTTAAGAGCTATGGGTGTTCAACGAACCATGCTGACGGCTCCGCACTCGCGGGATGCCTGTTCCAGGCTGGGTACAAGTTAGTAGACTCTGTGGAGGATGCTGATGTGGTTATCTACAACACGTGCGCTGTAAAAGGACCAACTGAGAATCGCGTTATTGACGCGTGCAAACGACTGGGAAGAGACAAGAAATTGATTGTGACGGGATGCTTGCCTCTTGTCAATTTTGAGCGGTTGCAGCAGGATGTCCAGTTTGACGCGGTGGTCGGTCCAGCTGCGGGAGAACAGATAGTCGAAATTGTCAGACGAGTTTCAAACGGAGATAGAGTGCTAGCGCTACAAGGTGCTTTAGAGAGCAAACCAAGGCTTAGTCTGCCTAGAATACAGGCAAGCCCTGTTGTAAGCGTGATTCCTATATGTTACGGTTGTCTGGGCTCTTGCTCTTACTGTTGTGTGGTTTTCGCCAGGGGACGTTTGCGCAGTTACTCTGTTCAAGAAGTAGTTGACAGGGTCCATGAGGACGTGAAGAGAGGTTTTCGCGAGTTTTGGTTAACGGCTCAGGACACGGGCTGTTATGGAAGGGACAATGGAACAAATCTTGCTCGACTTCTTGAGGCGGTGTGTGGGGTCGAAGGAGACTTCAAAATCAGAGTGGGAATGATGACACCCAACATGGTTAAGGATATTCTCCATGAGCTGGTTGAGGTTTTCAAGAGCGAGAAGGTTTTCAAATTTCTACATTTGCCCGTTCAGAGCGGTAACGATGACGTTCTGAGACAGATGCGTAGGTTCTACTCGGTGGAAGATTTCAGAAACATTGTCGGAGAGGTCAGAAAGAACTTCCCAATCTTGTCTCTTGCCACCGATGTTATCTGTGGATTTCCAGGCGAAGACGAGCACGCTTTTCAAGATACTCTAAGTCTAATCGAGGAAGTGAAGCCAGACGTAGTGAACGTTTCGAAGTTTTATGCAAGACCGAAAACATCTGCAGCGAAAATGAAACATGCCGTCTCTCTTGACGAAGTTAAGAGGCGAAGCACTATTGCCTCAACACTTGCTAAGAAAATTGTGTTTGACAAAAACAAACAGTGGCTCGGCTGGAAGGGCAAAACTCTCGTGGACGAGATCGGAAAAGTTTCAGGTTCGCTCGTTGGGCGAAATATTGCCTACAAACCAATCGCGATCCAAGGTGCAAGTCATCTTCTCGGCAAGACAATCAATGTGAAAGTTGTGAAGGCATTTCCAACCTATCTTGCGGGCGAGATACTTGAATAAGTTATTTATGTGAATCGTACACTATCCTGTCTTTGGGGATAGTCGGTTTGAGTGAAGAAAACGTCGTCGAGATTGGACACATAACTCATTTCTTCCCAAAGATTTCCGTGGCTGTGATCGAGCTTGAGAAACCTTTGAAAGTCGGTGACACGATTGCGGTCAAAGGTCCGACGACAGATTTTGAGCAGAAAGTCGACTCAATGCAGATTGAACACGAGAACGTTGAGAAAGCCGAAGCTGGACAGAGCATTGGCCTGAAAGTGGCCGAGCGCGTGAGAGAAACAGACGTTGTGTACAAGAAGCTATAGACACCTTCCCTTTTTTCCACTTTTCATGTTTGCTTTCTCGGTCTGATCATGCAAAAGTCGGCAAAGGAGCTTGACGTTTTCAAGGGTGACTCTGGTGCGAGTCACTGACTGAAGCGCACAGGTCACCGGATGAATTTCAGCATGTAATCGTTGACTGTCTCGAGGAAAGATTCTTCCAGTTCGATCCCATAATGTTCTGA
>CAZHZB010000049.1:0-6697 GCA_964537045.1 uncultured Candidatus Bathyarchaeia archaeon
CTACCTTTTCGTTTCTCTCATTATTGAGCATGACAAAATCCAGCGAAGCAGCAAGGATTTGGTTGGGCCGAAGGGAACTATCCGCTCCTTTCTCGCTTATGGAATCGTACAGACGACCGTTTTGCAGGTTCCAGAACTTGCTCGCAAAGCTTTTCTGTGCCTTTTCAGATATGGACGCATATTTCTCCGCTTCTTGGTTCTCATGGAATCTGTTGGCCAGCAACTCCATGGTTTTCAGTGCGTTGTACCATAGGGCTTGAATCTCAACAGCCTTTCCAGCTCTGGGTGTTACTGGTTTGCCATCGATTGACGAGTCCACCCAAGTCAACTGGGGCCCATGGGACAGCAAGTCATCAGCATCCATGTGGATATCGAACATTGTTCCTTCAACATGATTTTCGATCATCTGCTTGAGTGCTTTCCACAAGCATTTGCCGACAAAATCAAAATCGCCAGTGTACTTGAGATACTGCAGCACCGCATTTACGTACCAGAGTGTTGCGTCAACAGTGTTGTAGGCCGATGAACTGCCTTCTTCTGAGATAAAATTGGGGATCAGCCCCTTCTTAGTGTAACGTGCAAACGTCAAGAAGATTTCCTTTGCCTCCTCAAACCTTCCGGTCACAAGCAAGAGTCCAGGCAGTGAAACGAACGTGTCCCTTCCCCAAACACCAAACCAGTGGTATCCGGCTATCACCGATTTCTCCTTTTCAACGGAGCCATCTACAACGAACGACCCAGCTGCAAGAACTAGCCAGTTCAACCAATCACTGGGAGAAATGTTATGCGAATTATAGAACCTGTCAAGTTGCTCCTGATACCGCTCTATCTCTCTTTCGTGCAACGATCTGAGCTGGGGCGCGGTTGAGGGTATGCCTTTGAAAGCCTCTTCTGCCTGTTTTTCATCTTCGGCAGCTACTGCAGCCACTCCGAGGTCTCTGTCAGTTTTTGCTTCCACGGTTGTCTCAAAGTATCCTGGTTGGTAACAGTCATTTAGGCAACTTTCACCGCGAGCCGCTTCTTCCCGAAAATACAGTTTTTCAGTCCATTTGTCCGTGACAAAGTACTGACCTTCTGTTGATTTCAGTAGAAGCGTCGCCTTGGGGTCCTTGAAGCCGAGTTTCACCATACCTTCCTGGTGTTCCTGACTCGGCGACAGGGCATGTGACTTTTTTGTTACTGAATGAAAGTTCCGGCAATTAATGAGGGGAAAGATGCGAAATTTGATGTCACCGCTGCTCTGGTTTGAGACGTTGTAGAGAACAATCGTGCCGTTCTTGCCGTAAGGCATGAAGATGGTTTTTTGAATCGTGACCTTGTCCGCTGCATAAACAAATGTTGGAAAGGGGGAAAGCGAAAAATGCTGCAGAAAATCGTGTCCTTTCGGGAAAAAAGTGTCTGAAAACTCGTTTGCGCCGAATCTGCGTACCTTACCATCCGAAATTACGTCTTCATCCAGTTTCTCCAGAAATACTCTGCGGTCTTTGGGCGGATGCACAGCTGCGACAAGCAAACCGTGATACTTTCTAGTGTTTATTCCCAAAACTGTTGAGGACGCGTATCCGCCAAGTCCATTTGTAACAAGCCATTCCTTTCTGATTGCACTTTCGAAATTGGCAAATGCTGAACGATCGAGATTTATTGACGGCAGTCGCATCTAGGGCATCAGCTTCGCAACATTCTTTTCTCTCGCAACGCCGAAAGAGTTGGCGACCGGATTGCACTTGGTTCTGAAGAGTAGCAGATGTGGTTTCTTCAACTTGCACTCTGTGAGAGTCTCTGCGTAACCCATGCCCTTGGCGATTATCAGATCAGCAGACTCGTACGCGCCTAGAAATTCCTGCGAAACCTCTTTGACCGCCAGACCAACGGCGTCAGTTCCTGTTGTCATGATCTTGTCTGCTATTCTGCTCATGCCACTGACCTCTGCGTCCTCCAGAGTGGCATCGTTAATGACAGGTCCACCCTTGACCACGACGGTCACCGTCAAACCCATGTTTTTCAGTTGCTCAACAAGTAACGTGTCAAAAACGATTTCACCAGCATTATCTGCAAGAAACAGCACGTTTCGGGCTGATTTTGCGAGTTCATACGCCTTATTGACATCATCAACAACGAGATCTTTCGATGCTTCTCGGAAATTCTTCTTCAAGCTACTGAACGATGCCTTGTGTCCAGGAATATCAAATTCGATCACGTTGCCGACGATTGCAATCAAGCATGCTCTCTTGAAACGGTCTTCCTGCGCGTAGCCTTCCTCAACAATCTTCCGTGCGTACGGCAGAATCTTCGACGCTTTCTCGTTGCTTATTCTTTTGCTCCTCTTGTAAGGATCCGGATTTCCAGTGACTCTTCTTAACACGCGATCCCTTTTTGTACCCAGGTCTGCTGGAACCGCGGTCGGCTTGAACTCTTTCGTCAACATCCGCAGTAAGTCGCACATTGCTCTAAAACGCAGAGCCGGATTGGTTGTCGCTTCTTTTGCCTCGGCCGCAGCTCGGTTCATTAAGCACGCCGCACACTCTGCTTCGACTTTCAAATGTTCTCATACTCGCCTATCGTTTCATCGCTTCCGCAAACTCGAGTATTATCGCATACGGATCTTTCGCTTTGACAATACCACTAGCGACCAAAACACCTTGAGTGCCAAGCTTCAATGCTGCGGAAACATCCTCTCCATGGCTTATGCCCGCACCGCACAGGATAGTGATTTTCTTATTGACTTCTCTGACAAGCTGAACAGTTCCTGAAACGATTTCCGGTTGGGCCTTTGAGACAGGGATCCCCGTGCCAATGAGTTCAGGCGGCTCTATCGCAACCAAGTCAGGGTTCAGAGACGATACTGCTACACTGGTCGAAGGATTGTTGGCACAGACCACGGACATCAAACCCTTCTCTCGAGCGAGTTTGACTATCTCATCGATATCCGACAGTTTCAGCCGTCTCTCAGAATGATTGATCAACGTGCCTATGGCACCGGCTTCTTTTACTGCCTCAGCCAATACGTGTCCAGTGTACCCACCAGGCTTTATAGGATCAATGTGCTGAGCGAAAACGGGAATCTCAACCGCCTTTGCCACAGCTGACAGGTCTGCGAGTTGGGGAGCCACTCCAACATAGATACTCGTTTCGCGGTAGACCTTCTCGGCTTTCTTGGCGAGTTCGACAGCTCTTTTCCCTGTTGATTCCAAATAGGTCTTGAAGTTGACAATTATGACCGGTGGATGAAAGTCATGCATCGATTATTACACCCACTATCGCGTTGGTAGTATCCGTTAATATTGTTTTGGAACAAAAGCGAAGGAATTGGTGTTATGCTTCATACGCGTTGCTTGGAAGATGAAGGAGAAAAAGAGCTGCCAATATCGATGTTCGCGAAAAGTGTTAGTTTCCGGTCTTCTTGATTTGGTTGCCGTCGTCCGCTCTGACGAACACTGCGGCCGCGACTGTCGTCGTCCACAAACCATTCTTGTCTCCTGTCGCTGTCTGCGTTACGTTGGTAGTTTTGATTATCATGCCGCTTGTTTTGAAGAGCTGTTCCTTTTCTTCCCAAGCAATTTCTGGATCAAACTGTATTCCCATAGTCGTGGCAAGCATGGTTGCAGCAAGATCTTCCGCGTAGTCGCCGGCTTTATCGTCAGGTTGCCCGAAGGTATGGTGTTCCGAAAGATAACCGTAGTTGTCCGGGCCTGAAGGAATTGCCACGCCTATCGATGACGCCAACAGCCTGTGAGGTTCATTGGTCGAGTTTCTGGCTATCACTATGAACGTGATTTCTCCTGGCTTCAGCATTTTCAAACCGCGTTCTCTTGAAATCATTTCGCAGCCAGGTGGTATGATGCTCGAAACACTGACTATGTTGCACTGCTGGATTCCTGCGTCTCTCAATGCCAACTCAAAAGACTGCAATTGCTCTTTGTGTTTTCCGGCACCTTTCGTTAGGAAGAAATATCTTGGAATCATTTTGCATTTACATGTATCAATTGACTTATTAGTCTTTTGTTTTCCCACGCTTCCAGACCGTTGGCTAGAGAAAAGAATAACAGAGCTTACAGTATAGTTACTCTGAGGTAGACTCGTTGCCGCGTGGCCAAAGCGTATTCAGGGACGAAACAAAACTGGACATCAACTACGTTCCCAGCAAACTCCCTCACAGAGAGCAGCAACTTCGTCTCCTGAAAGAGTTTTTCAGTTTCGCCCTTCAGTCACCAGAAAGAATGGCTCAACGGGTTCTGATAACTGGTGATGTCGGTACAGGCAAAACGGCTCTTTGTCAGAGATTCGGGGCCGATATCACTCATGAAGCCAGCACCAGAGGAATAAAACTCCGTTACATCCACGTAAACTGCAGGGAGTACAGAGGAAGCCTCTTCCTGATCCTGCAGCACGTTGTGTCCATTTTTCACCCAAACTTCCCAAAACGCGGTTACTCCCCCGAAGAGATCCTTCGAACTCTCATACAGATTCTCGATGAGGAAAACACCTACACGATCCTGAGCCTGGACGAGTTCGAGAGCCTCGTTGAGAAAGAGGGTCAAGAAGCAATCTACAAACTCACACGGCTACAAGAGATGAGACAGAACAAGCCGCAGAGACTCTCGCTCATATCCATCATGCGAAGCCTCAAGGCAATCGAGCAACTTGACGCTAGCACAAGAAGTACCCTGCAGTCCAACATAATAAGTCTCCAAAGATACTCCAAACAACAACTCATCGACGTACTAAACGATCGTGTCTTGCTGGCTTTCAAGCCTTCAGTCGTCCCCGAAGGAACAACAGGACTGATTTCGGAACTTGCGTTTTCAGAAAACGGAAACGCCCGATTTGGAATAGAACTGCTTTGGCGTGCTGGAAAATACGCCGATGCAGAAGAGTCAGACACTGTTCTGCCAGAGTATGTACGTCAAGCAGTGTCAAGCATAGTTCCAGCTGTGCGAAAAAGCGATCTGGCTACGCTTGGATTCCATGAGAAACTGTTGCTGCTGGCAATAGCGAGGCTGTTCAAAGAGAATCAAAGAGCTAGTGTTTTGTTGGCAGAAGCAGAAAGAGCGTACGCCGTTGCGTGCGAGGAGTTTGATGCGTCCCCAAACAGTCACACGCAACTGTGGAAGTATCTCAAGGACTTCACAAACCTAGGCATAGTCGAAACCGAAGTATCTGGCTCGGGTTCACGCGGAAGATCGACAACCATTTCTCTTCCAAGAATTCCTGCACATGAATTGGAAACAGAACTGAAAAACCTGCTCGAAAAGGAGGGTCAGAACCAATGAAAATTGAGGACGTTTTCTGCTCAAAGATCCGTATGAAGATCCTGACGATTCTCAACAACGTGGGCGAACTCAACGTTTCCGAGATTGCCCGTAGGCTCAAGATCAACTATGTGTCAGCAAGCACACACATGCAAACCCTTGAGGGCGAAGGAATCGTCCAGCACAAGATGTTTGGGCGGATACGCCTGTACAGGTTGAATGAACAATCTCCTAAAGCTAAAGCAGTGCAAAACCTTATTGATGTTTGGGAACATCAGAAAAGAGAGTAGAAGGAAAGAACAAGATGTCAATGGTAGATGTTTCTGAAAAGCCTGAAATCCATCGTGAAGCAACCGCCACAGGAAGGATCAAGTTGCAGCCTAAGACGATACAATTGATGAAGGAAGGCAAAATCGCAAAAGGAGACCCCTGCTACACCGCTAGAATCGCCGGCATACTTGCGGCTAAAAAAACCAGTGAGCTCATTCCTCTTTGTCATCCTCTTCCGCTGACAAACGTGGAAGTCAACGTCAAACTCGAAGCGAGCAATAGTGTAACGGTCACGTCCAGAGTGAAGACGAAAGCCCAGACAGGAGTAGAGATGGAAGCATTGACGGCAACGGCTGCAGCTCTTCTCACAGTGTGGGACATGGTCAAGCAATATGAAAAAGACAGTCAGGGCCAGTATCCTTCAACGGCAATCGAAGACATTCACGTAGTTGAGAAGATCAAGAAGAGCCGGTAGAAGCATGAGTGAGAGCACAAAGAAGCACAAGGCTCAAGCACCGGCGAGACTAAGATTCGGCATTTTCACCGTCAGCACATCCCGCTATCATCAGTCAAAACGTGGCCAGAAAGTGGATGACGTTTCGGGAGATTTGATAGAAAGCTCGCTCAGAAACAGCGGGCACGATATAGCACTCAGAAGGCTTATCCCTGACGACCACATTCTGATCGAAAAGAACTTCAAACAGGCATTGACATCACCCGAATTGGATGCGGCGATATTCTGTGGAGGAACGGGCATAGCCCCGTCAGATGTGACAATCGAGACGGTCACTCCTCTTTTGCAGAAAGTCTTGCCTGGCTTTGGAGAGATTTTCAGGCGATTGAGTTTTGATGAGATCGGCTCCGGCGCCGTGCTTTCTCGTGCTATAGCCGGAGTGGTTAATGGCAAAGCTGTCTTTTGTGTTCCAGGTTCACCCAACGCTGTGAAGCTCTGCATGGAAAAGTTGATTCTGCCTGAATCACCGCATATCGTGAAACATGCACGTGAATCATCTAGGGCGTTGGTCTGAACGTAATCGCTTGAGCGATTTCATCCAAACCTTGGTATTTGATGCCGTTCACAACAATCGCAGGTGTTTTGAGAATCCCTCGTTTCAACGCTTTCATGCGTTCAGCCACGCGTGAAGTGTCATGCACTTTAACTTCACGGTTTTCTTTCT
>CAZHZB010000050.1:0-6696 GCA_964537045.1 uncultured Candidatus Bathyarchaeia archaeon
CGCCTTCACGGGCTCAGTGAAACCTGACAATCTCCTGCGATGCTTTCTATTTTTCATCGCGATCTTTAGAGCGTTGTTCCTTTTCTGGGGTTTCCAGTTGCTCCACCTTTTTCAGAATCTTCTCCGCACACCCTCTGGGCGAACACTTGGCGGTGTCCAAAACGATTTCTGCATTCAATGGCTCTTCATAAGGCTGACCTACGCCAGGCACCGTTGACGATTTGCCCTTCAAAGCTCGCGCATATATCTTCTTGGGAGCATGGTAAGTTCTTGCTCGTTTCTGTTCGCGTTCCATGCAGATGTCCATTGGACACTGAAGGTAGACCTCTACGAACCTCGGAATCCGCATCCGTGCTTCATCCCGGTAACGCCTCAAGTTGCCAGTCGCGTCGATTATGACGTTTACTCCGTTCTGGGTTAGAAGTCCGGCAATGTAAACGAGACTTGAATAAACGATGTCGCGTTCTTCGATAGAGTAAGTTGGTTTGGGCGTCATTACCTTGCGCAACCCGTCTGAAGACAGCAATTGAGCTCGAACACCACACGCAGAGAGTAACTCCTGAAGAGTTTCGGACACAACGGATTTGCCGCTTCCGGGCAAGCCAGTGACCCAAACACACCAACCGCTTTCCGCTGGATCAAGTTCTTTCAAGCTGATCCCATTACTGTCTCTTGCATGCTTTCTTTTAAGAATTCATAGCTCTTGACTTTGAACAAATGGCTTTTGCACTTGCAGTCGGAGCACCCGAAACTCAGAATTGGTGAACCTTCTCGGCACAACAGGTCTGCAATTCTGCATTCCTCAGTTTTCATGGCTTCTTTCGTGAGGACTTTGCGTATTGTTACTCTTGGACTGTCAAGCAGGTAATCTATGTGCCAGAACTTCTTCTTGACTCTCCCGAGGTGACGAGCTATTCTCTTCTCCAGATTGTTTTGAGCTGAACCGACGTAAGCGTATGTGCCCTTTTCAAACTTCATAACGCCTTGTGCGCCGACTCTTGCGCTCACGTTTCTGCTGACGGAGATTATGAGAACGTAGACGCCTTTCATGATCCTCTAGTAGAACTGTTCTCTCGGTACCATTTCAGTATTTCACTAACCGCGTCATGCGAATAGCCCATTTCCCTCAGAAGCCGTTCAAGGTCATCAATAGACTTTACACCCAAGTCTAACTCCGCACCCAGAAGGGCCTTCATTGAGACCCTATTTATACTTTAGTCTTGATGCCGATATACGGTTTTAACGTTTGTGCCAGTTCATGTCGAATGCGTTTCGAATGCTACTTGAAATATGATTTGACGCTTTCGAATTCAAACTCTTTGGACTTAAGCATGTTCTTCGCGAATCGGAAGATTTTTTTTCGCACGTTGACAGACAATTTGGGGTACCACAAGGGCGAAGCAATCACTAGACTCCGCCACGCGTAGAAGGGTTGAACCATCTTCAGGATCTCATCATCTCCCGTATTATCCAAGTAGTTTTTCCAGAAGAGACAAAACAGTCTATCAAAAGGTCCGTCCATCTCACCAAACGCCTGCAAAGAATAGAAAATGTAGTTGATCGTCAATGTGGCTACATCATCTGCAGGCTCACCCCACTCGCCTCTGCTACGGTCCAACGCAGTAAAATCGGTGCCTTGTTGGAACATTATGTTCCAAGGATGAAAGTCTCCATGCACCTGCGACAACCTGTCGGCCCGGCGCTTCAGGCGCCAGCGCCACTCCACGCATTTCTTCTCAAACTCGAGGAAGAACTTTTCATCAACATAACCAAGATTGCCCGGATAGCTGTCGGTAAGTCCAAAAATCCCCTCACCATGGCCAACGAGGTCCCGAATCCTGCGGATGTACAGTTGCGGAGCATCCTTCTTCTTCACCGAATGAATGCCAGCAAGATAATTCGCGAGGGCAACACACCTCTCTTCGTCAAGATCAACGAGCGAACACATCTGTGCGATCCTGTCAAGGTCTGAGTGGTAGAGCGCGCCTTCAATGAACTCTGTCAAAAGAAAGAACTCGATGCAATCACCCAGAGACTTCATACTCTGACAGTCACTCAGAAATGAACCCACGTCCACAGAATGAACATGCTTGGGCAGTTTATTGAAGGACGAATGCTGCCAGAGTAGGACTCCGGCTCTGTCTGAAAAATGATCGTGCCCGAAGCCTTCAGGGCGCATAGTTTCCAAGACGCAAACCTTGGGTTGCCCATTAACAATGAACTCTATGACGTAAGGCACACCATAGCCGAAACCCTTCAAATCAGCAACCTCGCCGCCACGTAAAGGAGCAAGGCGTGTGACTTTTGCGGCCGTCTTGTAAACGTTTGAGAGATATTCTTCCACCTTTTCAATCTTCAACTCAAGCAAGCAACAGCACATCCAAGACCAAAAGGTATCGATTATAGGTTAAAAGAATAGCGATATAGTGATGAAGATGCCACACTCAAAGACCGAAACTTCCCGAAGAGAAGAAGAAGTGAGAAGCAATATTACTACATTCAGAAGAGAAAGAAGCCCAGCAATTAGTCTTAAATAGTATCAACAAAGAACGTAAACCGTGAAAATCATGGAGAAATTCAAAGTCAAAGATCTGAAGTTGGCAGCGATCGGAGACTTGCAGATTGAATGGGCATCGAAGCACATGCCTGTTCTGACTCAGATAGAGAAACGATTTGTCGAGGAAAAGCCTCTGAAGGGATTAGTCCTGGGCGCATGTCTTCACGTGACCAAAGAGACAGGCGTACTGATTGAAGCTTTTCTGGCTGGAGGAGCAAAAGTTGGACTGTGCGGTTCTAACCCTCTCTCGACGCAAGATGACGTGGCAGCATCCTTAGCGAAGAAGGGCGTCAACATCTTCGCATGGAGAGGACAGAACACTGAGGAATACTACTGGTGCGTTGAACAAGTACTGGATCTTGAACCATCGATAACTCTTGACGACGGTGCAGACCTTGTCAGCACACTTCACAACAAGAGGAAGAAAACTTTGCCGAGAATCAAGGGCGGTACCGAAGAAACGACGACCGGCGTCCTGCGATTAAGAGCCATGGAGAAAGACGGAGCCCTCAAATACCCAATAATAGCCGTCAACGACGCTTACACCAAACACCTGTTTGACAACCGTTACGGCACAGGACAAAGCACTCTGGATGGAATAATGAGAGCCACCAACATCCTCTTAGCGGGTAAGAACTTTGTGATCTGCGGCTATGGTTGGTGCGGAAAAGGGTTAGCATTGCGAGCCCAAGGAATGGGAGCAAATGTCATCATTACCGAAGTTAGCCCCTTACGCGCGCTTGAGGCTGTCATGAACGGTTTCCGAGTTATGCCTATTATTGAAGCGGCTGCTGTCGGTGACATTTTTGTCACAGTTACAGGCGACACCAGTATCATAAGAAGAGAGCATATGGAAAGGATGAAAGACGGCGCAATCATGGCCAACAGCGGGCATTTCAACGTGGAAATCGATCAGAAAGGGCTCGAAAAGATCTCGACCAAGAAGAGAAACATTCGACCTAACCTCGACGAGTACACGCTCAAAGACGGGCGAAAACTGTATCTGTTGGCTGAAGGAAGACTCGTCAATCTGGCTGCAGCCGAGGGACACCCCTCGGAAGTCATGGATATGTCGTTCGCAAACCAGGCGCTTTGCGTTGAGCATATTGCCAAGAATGAAAAACTTGCTGTTAAAGTCCATGACGTACCGAAGGAAATTGATGAACAAGTGGCTAGCTTGAAACTCGCATCTATGAAAGTCAAGATAGACAGGTTGACGAAAGAACAGAAAAGATATCTAACCAACTGGGAATCAGGCACAACGTAACGCCTACAATTCATGGTAAACTTTAAATGGTATTAGGTAGATAGACTTCGCTATTATGTGGTGTTACTAATGGTCAGTAAAGATCAAGCTATAGGTGGAGTAATCTTCATCGTTTGCGCAATCGTCGGACTCTTCTACGTCGTCACACTGTTCTATCCTCAATGGCTCGGAGTATTCGGATTGAGCACTAACGCTGACTCACTCGCCAACATTCGGTTCTGGATTATTGCTGTGCCAGTTCTGGTCGCATTCATCGCCATAATGGGCATCGGCGCATGGATAGGCTGGACAATGGCAACGACACCGCCGCCAAAACCAATTGAAGAAATCACAAGCGAAATGGAAAAAGAGGAAAAGAAGACTGAAGATAAACCTGTTGAGCAAGCGGCGCAAGAAGAGCCAAAGAAACCTGAAAAGAAGAAGTAGAGCACGGAATAACCTAAGCCCTAATCTTTTTGCGGGCAAACCCATTTTCGTTTGCAGCATATTCTCTAAATTGAAAATGCTTGGTCTAGTCGCTCATTTTCTTGAGCATACATTTCACTATGTTTTCACACATCACGCATTCGTCTGATATCTTCTCATTCTTAGAATGCTCACTCAGATAACCGAAGTGATGTGCGCACGGGCCCGCTGGCTGCGGTTCAACCCTCTTGCTTTCAGATGAAGGTTTAGTCTTGACTTTGACGCTCTCCGTTTTGAGCGCTGTCTTGGTTTCAACAGCAGGCTCCAACTCCATAACGACCTCAGTCAGGCAACGGGGGCAGGCGTCATAGGACTTTGAGCTTGATTCACGCAAGTTCATGGCCTTGATCGGTTTAGAAAAGACCCAGCCGCAGGCAGAATTTGAACATGTGAACTTCTGATCTTCCTTTAGGAATTCTTTCTTCTTAGGCATTGAGGATCCTCACTTAAGACAATTCGATCTTGCCCCCTTATAGTATTAGTGAAGTGAGAATAAGTATCCAGAATAACCAAGAATTGTCCAGCACAACCAACCTTAGACTGCTTTGAACTTCCAAGTTGATTTTCGATCGTTACAGTGAATTCATAATTGTTTTAATCACTTTGGATCAACTTTCATCAACAGGTGGCCAAGACATTTGTACGCCGTATGGATAAGAATCGATGAAACGTTGCCGTGGATCGAATTGAAGAAAGAATATGCGACTAGAAAAGAGGCTCGACAGGCGGCACAATATGCCATAGGCAGACTGGCTGCTAAGCTAGTGAGAATCTCTCAAGAAGACAAGCCTTTGAAGGTGCTTGCCACCGTCAGAATCAACAGATAGCCAAAAGTCTTTCCGACGTTTTGTCAACATAATCCTAAGGCTCTACTTTTCAGAAATGGCTCTCAAGACAGCCTTCAGAAGAACTTCTTCACTTTCTCTAACCGTTTGGTGTCCGAAGGCGAGCATCCACTTGTTCTCCGTCAGGACATCAGATACGACCTGCGCAGAAGCAGCTTTGACACCCCTGTAATGTGCAACGGCAAAGATTGCTGACGTTTCCATATCAACCGCCAAGACCCCACTATCTCGGAACCTGCGAAGCTTTCCGAGAGTTTCTCTGTACGCCCCATCCGTGGACCATACAGGCCCAACGGAATATCTTACTCCCTCTACCTTCAGATGTTCAATTAGCTTGTTTCTTAACGATGCATTAGACTCGACCTTTGCCTCCAGCGGAAGGTAATGGTATGAGGTTCCCTCATCACGAATTGCCTCTGTCACTACGATCATGTCACTTGGTTTAAGGTAGGGCTGTATTCCTCCGGCCACCCCGACTTCAAAAATCGTGTCAACGCCACATGCGATGGCTTCTTCCAAGATGGCAACAGCGGCGGGGGCTCCTATCCAAAACTGACCGACCCCAACTTCCTTGCCGTTGAATTCACCAATGCAGAAAGGCATACGTTCACCATAGATCCACTCGATCTGACCACCTTTGACAAGCTTTTTGGCACTCTGAAAGGTGCTTTTCAGATACGTGAGTACCAAGCGTTGAGGGATTTTCAGCGCTTCTATCGGGACTTTGCGATTTTCTGCACAGTAACGAATAGCATCAGATGGTTTAGAAATTGACTCATCATCGCTCATACTGCTTCCTTCTACTGAAACCACGCGACACTTATCAGCGTGCGCCTTAAGACTTGCGGGTAGAATGGCGCCGGGGAAGGGACTCGAACCCCTGCGAGCCCAAAGGCCCACTGGCTGACTTGCCATTGCTTTTCTAGGCCCTCATTCTTGATATGATCTCGAGGCCAGCGCGATAACCACTCCGCCACCCCGGCACTGCTATGAACTTCTGAACTGCGCCTTTTAGCTTTATCCACAGACTACTGACTCAAACGTAACAACAAGCCAAAGGCTCGCTGCGTGTGAGCATTTGTTTACCGAAATTAAGATTAAGTCTTTCATGATCTAGTAGTAAATTAACTCGGAGAAGCTGGCGTTTGTCTGAGGAACGGCGAAGAACAAAGTACGACATCTACGCGGACATAATCGAAATGATCGCCCGAAAAGGATTGTGTTCACTGACCAGAGTCTCGTATGGAGCCAACATGCCAGTCGACCGCACTAAGAAGGAACTGAGCTTTTTGGTGGCTCATGGTTTCATCACTGAAGTGCAGCTTGAGGATTCAAAGAAGTACCGTGCGACAAAATGGGGACTCGAATACCTAGAAACCTTCAAACTCATGCGCAAATTCTTCGCTGCCCTGGAAGAATAACCTCACAAATTGTGACTACAAAGCGTGTTCTCGCCATGTGCGTCGCCTTTTAAGGGCTCTAACAGATTAGGATTATTCATCAAAGGAATGAGGTGTTTAGAATGGTATTTCGTGTAAGAAGCGGTTTAGGCTTGAAAAGTT
>CAZHZB010000051.1:0-6642 GCA_964537045.1 uncultured Candidatus Bathyarchaeia archaeon
CGATTATACAATCACCGCGGGCAGCAAAATCGGTGGGAGCTACACGTTGACCAAGGCCCTAGACAACGTTGGCGAGAGATTCAGAGAGGAGAGAACTCAGATTTTCAACGCGTTCACAGTGACAACATCTGAAACATACAGACTTTGTTTAAACAACGATTTCAAAATGGATCTGAACGCGTATCCACTCAGCTACATTCGAGGGATCGAGATCCTGATAAGATACAACACAACGGTCGACTCCGAAAAATGGTTCCTGCGGGCCTTCAATTGGAGTTCCTCTGATTTTGAAGTGCTGGACATTCAAGGGAATCAACCCATCGCGAACCAATGGAACGACTATGCTGCCAACGTCACAAACCAATGGGAAGACTATGTGAACAGCGACGGCACCATCAGACTGGAATTCGCAGATCAAGGAAACGGCACAGACCAAGCAACCATTGAAATAGACTTCCAAGGAGTAAGAGTGATGATCGACGGCACCTCCGTAAGGCTGAAAAACTCCGGTCAGTATTCAGCCCATATTGTGGCCATCTGGATCATTAACTTTACAAACCATCAACGTTATAGTGCTAGCTTGTTCATCAACTCTGGTGAGGAGACAGAATATCTTCGTGTCGATTTGAATCTTCTCGAAGGCAACTTCACAACCAGAGTCGTCACAGAAAGGGGTAACATCGCCGTGTTTCCTTAGGATTAAAAGCTACTTCTTCATTTTCTCTTTCAGAACTCTGATTGCCTCTTTTTCGTTCCTTCCCTCAACCACTTGGATTTTGTAAAGCTCAGCCATCTTCTTGCCATTTTCGTTCATCCTTGGAATTGCAACAAGATACGCGCTGTCCGGCGACACGTCAAATATCTTGGCGAACAAGGCAATTACCGGCTGTTCAGAAACAACGTCTTCGGTCGATGTTGCCAAGTCTACTACTGTTAGCTTTGAGGCGTCTTTGCCCTTGGCAACCACATCAAACATATGGTTGGCGCCCGACTTGCCTTTGACGAAAGCTGGGCCCTGAACTTCAAGTCCACTTTCCGCCAGCAGTTCCTTTATCGGCGCAACTAGAACCCAGCCCAAGGGGGCTTCCAGTCGGGCTTCTTCTCTCAAAGTGTACGAGTAAACATCCTTTATGATTGTATCCTCGAAAGTGAAATTCAAGTTGCATCCGCGACAGAAAAGGCTCGTTACGGGAATATCAAAACTCTTGCCGCAGTCTTTGCACGTGCACCATATGCCCGCGCGTCGGTAGTCAACTTCAAGTTTCTTCAGATCCTCATGACATTTTGGACATGTTAACCTGCCGCCTTTGTTGAAGTTCTCCTCTACATCCATGTAACCGCACTTGACATGCTCCATTAGAGCGCTTTTGCGGATGTCAAACGATTTGCAGTACGGACAACAATAGTGCACAGAAACGTTTGCCGAATTGCATTTCGGACAGACAAGGACTTTGTCGAACAGTTTCCTCTCAAGGATGCCAACTTCGTACAGTCTTCTTAGCAATGTTTCGGAGTCGGCTGCGTTTCCAGCTATTGCTTCAACTGCCTGATAGTGATATCCTAACTTGGCATCGAAAACGGGCTGCAGTTCCCGGATTTCACCGCTGAGGAACTTGCTTAGCAAGACCTGTGTGCTTCTCTCTTTGTAGAGTTCCATTCGCTCTGCTTTACCCGACGTAGACAGTACACTCCGACATTGCTATGGCATTTGGCAGTTTTGAGAGTTAAGACTTCCGCCTCAACTCGCTTAAAAATATATTGCAAAGCCTCTAAAATCTTGTTAAACGGTTCAAGAAAGAAAGATGACAAAAGACTAGTGGTTCTACAGACCTTTGGCAGAAGAGTCTTACAGTCACGTTTTTAGGTGAGAGTCTTCATAATTGAAACAAAATCCATCAGAAACATACGGTGATAGACTTGTCTAAACAGACCGAACAAACTCCTCTAGCGATTCACTGGACTACTCGGAAAGGACTAATTGCACTCGTCGTTTTTCTCGCCATAGCGAGTTTGATTGAGTACGGATTAGTGCTTTACGCTTTGAGTCTCGGTCTCCAAGACACATCACTCTTGAGTACTAACTGGCCGGTTACATTAACGATCAGCCCCTTGCTCAATCTCGTGCCCATATGTGTCATAATCACACTCGGATTCAGCTGGGCATATCTGACGAAAAGAACTGCAATTAAGCGACAGGAAATACGCAAAGGAAAAGTCGAAACGTTCCAGAAAACGGAGAAGAAGGGATTAATGTGGAAAATCAGCCATGCTGGAAGCGACTATTCAAGAAAAATCAAGTTGCGCCTATCAAAGACCAAAGTAGCATCCTATCTTTCGCGCGTACATTTCGCGAGAGCTACTGTCAGAAGCGCTTTTACTGTGCTGTTGGTTTTCGGTGCTTTTACCTTGATGTTTCTGGTTCTGGCATACCCACAATTGATCTATAGTGGCGTGTCAAATGCTTACCGAAACAATCTTGGATTGTTCAATTTTGTCAGTGGAGTAAATAACTGGGCGAGAGGAGTCGCAGAAGCATTGCCACCTATCGGCTGGATCAACAACGCCCTGATCGGGGCAGCACCAACAGTAAGAGATGCTGGAACTGGACTGGGGAACTTGCTGGTTCCTCTTGTGACTTTGGACAATGCCGGGAAGTACTTGGTACTACAGAATGCGGCAGCATGGATTTCTGTTTCGGTCGTGTTCCTTTACGGGGAACGTAAGGGAAGAGGCTACAGATACAAGAAGTAGTAGTACGATCCTCCAGGGATTTTGATGAGTCATAGTGCAAGGTTTGGCCCAGCTGGCGTTCCGCCAATTTTCAGACTCATGAAAATCACGGTTTCCGACGTCCCTCGACTCCTCCGAGAAGAAGGACTTGACGCTTTCGAGTACGAAGCCGTCCACTGGGGAAAGAAACCGCAAATAGGAAAAGATGAAGCAGAGAAACTCGGCGCTCAAACCAAGCAGCAAGATGTTTGGCTCAGCCTTCACGGCTCTTACTTCTTGAATTTCAGCGGCGCGAAGACCATCGTTGAAGACAGCAAACAGCGCCTCATTGCTTGTGCAACTGCCGCGGAATGGATGGGTGCTCACACCGTAGTTTTTCACCCTGGCGTATATGGCAAGAGACCCCCAGAAGTGGCTCTCAGAATGTGTTCTGACGCATTGCAGGAAGTTGTTCAGAGTATTCGTGATTTCGGAATTGTGAATGTCAGACTTGGACCCGAAACAATGGGCAGAATGTACCAGTTGGGAAGTCTAGACGAGGCCATTTCTTTGTGTGAAAAAGTGGAGCAAACACAATTGGTCGTTGATTGGTCACACCTTCACGCGAGAGGACTGGGACGTTTACGAACGATTGATGACTACAGAAAGATTGTCGAACGCATCGAAAACAGACTGGGCACTGAAGCAATAAAGAATTTGCACTGCCATTTCTCGAAGATTGAATATTCAGATAAAGGCGAAAGGCGTCATCGCACTCTGGAAGAACCACGCTACGGACCAGACTTCCGACTACTAGCCAAAGTCATCATTGAATTCAACATGAATCCAATTGTGATAAGCGAAAGTCCTGTCATAGATTTGGATGCCATAAGAATGCGCGACATTTTTAAAGAAGAACTGGAGAAGACTCAGGTCTAAAGTACGATAGGTTTTTTTGCAGCGTCTCATAGTGCTCATTGAGGTCCATGTCTTGGCGCGCCTGAAAGGTTTTCAGGAACTAGTTCCAGTTGAAGACGCTCTTGAGAAGTGGCTTGCTGCGATTGAGTTCCATCCAAACAGTACTTCTGTTCCTTTGCTCACTGCCCAGAACCGAGTGTTGTCATCACACATAATTGCAAATACAGATCTGCCTAGGACAGACCGATCAGCAGTTGACGGATACGCGATCAAAGCCACAGAAACCATCGGCGCGTCACAATCAAAACCCAAAATCTTCAAGCTCAATGAAAGGGATGCAATCGGCCCGAATCAAGCCAAGCAAATATGGACTGGAAACACAATTCCCGAGAATGCAGATGCGGTGGTCATGCTTGAGAACACAAAAACGGTTGGTAAGATCCTAGAGGTCTGGAGTCCTACGACCCGCTGGGAGAACGTTTCCAGAAAAGGAGAGGATATAAAGAAAGGAGAAATCGCCGTCAAGACAGGAACCCGCTTGAAACCTCACCACCTAGGGATCATAGCGGCCTTTGGCATGTCTGAAGTTGAAGTTTTCCAAAAACCTAAAGTCGCTGTTCTGGCAACGGGCAACGAGATTATCAGGGTAGGTGGCAAAATCAGAGAAAACAAGGTTTTTGACTCTAACAGAGTTGTTCTCACGGCATTATGCAACGAGTTGGGAGCTGAAGTCATCGACCTAGGCATCGCAAGAGACGACATGGAAGAAATTTCTCAGAAGTTGAACAATGGTCTCAGAAGAGCCGACGCTGTAATGACTTCAGGCGGAACGAGCGTTGGAGGTCCCGACCTTGTTCCCGAAGTTGCCGCGAGAATTGGAAAACCAGGCATTCTTGTTCACGGCGTGGCAATGCGCCCGGGAATGCCGACGGGCTTGGCAGTTGTTGGAAAGAAACCGATCATACTTCTTCCAGGCAATCCAGTTGCTGTAATGCTGAGTTTCGAGGTTTTTGGCAGACCCTTGATTAGCAGAATGCTCGGTCTGCAAGCCACCGAATCCAGACCAGTGTTGATGGCTAGAACGAAACGGAAAATCAGCACGACGCTCGGGAGAAAGAATCTTGTCCGAGTCCATGTTTCGCGCGAGAAGGGCGAGTTTATCGCAGATCCGATCAGTGCTCGTGGTTCGAGCCTGTTTTCTACGATGACAAGATCTAATGGTTATGTTATCGTGCCAGAAAACCAAGAGGGTTTGGCAGAAGGGGAGATGGTTGAGGTTAACATGTTTGAAGACCTGAAAGTGGGAGAAGGCGATGTTTAGAAGACTTTTGACTTTTGAGCAGGCCATGCAACTCGTCCAAGAACGGGTCAAACCCAAGCCTTTGGGCATAGAGAGAGTCTCACTTTTGACTGCAGGCGGACGGGTTCTTGCAGAGGAGGTAAAATCTAAGATCGACATACCGCCGTTTGACAGATCAACTGTAGACGGCTACGCGGTGAGAGCAGAAGACACGTTTGGGGCAGATGAAAACAACCCTGTCACACTAAACATTTGCGGAATAGTCTCCATTGGAGAACTGCCCAAAGTGAAAATCAACAGGAAAGAAGCGGCCGAAATCGTGACAGGAGCCCCGATCCCCAAGGGGGCTGATGCCGTCGTTATGGTTGAACAATGCGAAACAAAGGGAAATTTAGTTCGCGTTTTCAGTGCGGTGGCGAAAAACGCTAACACGATGAAGGCAGGAGCAGACATCAAGAATGGAGAAATGGTTCTCAAGTCTGGAACATTATTGGGCTCAAGAGAAATCGGTGTTCTAGCCGCGTTAGGCATCGCTGAAGCAGTGGTATACACGATTCCATGCGTGGCTGTCTTTTCGACAGGACCTGAGGTGACAGAGCCAGGAAAAGCTTTGGTTTCTGGCAAGATATACGATATCAACGCCTACACCTTGAGCACGGCAGTCAGGGAGTGCGGTGGAAAACCATTGTATCTCGGAGTCTTTCCTGACGATATTGAAGAACTTCAAAAAGCCTTGAAACAAGCATTGAAGTCTGCCAACATGGTTGTGACTTCAGGCGGCGTTTCCGTTGGCCCAAAGGATGTTATTCCGAAGGCATTGGCTTCTCTTGGAAAACCAGGCATCATCCTTTCCGGAATCGCCATCAAGCCTGGAAAGCCTACTACGATAGGATTGATCGGTGAGAAGCCAGTATTCCTGTTGCCAGGGCATCCGACTTCTGCATTGCTTGTTTTCCACCTGCTCGTTCGACCGGTGATCCAATTGATGTCGGGAACGAAGGAAACAACGGACATAAAAGTGAAAGCTTTGGCAAGGGCCAGAATGTTCTCGGCAAAGGGAAGAAAAACATTTGTCATGGTTACCTTGAAGAAAGGCAAATCAGACAAGCTGTTGGCTGAACCCGTTTTCACAGGAGATTCTGGCGCCATAACGACATTGGCGAAAGCAGATGGTTTCGTAGTAGTTCCTGAGAACGTTCAGTTCATCGATTTCGATCAAGAAGTAACAGTGCATCTTCTTGGAAAAAACCGACGGGCCTTAACCCTTTAGAACTTCTCTTTTAGCAGCCACGTAAGCCGTGAAAATCCAAGTTAGAATCAAATAGACGATCATGACTGTGCTGAGCAGTAGGTCTTTGGCCAATATGCTGTAAATCATGAAAGACGCAAATGCTGTTCCAGAGAAGAACAGAATTATCACGAACCATAATGACCAAAATCGCTTTCTGAACAGACCGTAGGCTGCTCCAAGGCTGAACAGGCCAAGGAGGCCTAAGTGTGGTGCGTAGTCGTTCAGTGGCAGAAATGCAAGCAGTACCACACCTACAATCGCATAGAATATGGAACTGGCAAACATTCCTTTGCTCTCAATCTTGGATGCAAATGACATTTTCCATCAGCCTTTAACCGTAATGCATTGACGGTATCACTAATAAATCTAATGTTCCACGATCCAGGTTAACGGCACATTGTCGAAACATATTTCGAAATACAGA
>CAZHZB010000052.1:0-6556 GCA_964537045.1 uncultured Candidatus Bathyarchaeia archaeon
TACGTCTGCCATTGCGGCTTAAACATTGCAGGTGTCGTTGACGTCACAAAAGTGGCTGAATACGCCAAAACCCTGCCAGACGTGGTCACAGCCAAACATTATACCTACATGTGTTCTGAACCAGGACAAAGACTAATCCAAGATGACATAAAAGCCGACAAACTGGACAGAATAGTCATAGCAACTTGTTCTCCGCGTATGCACGAGGAAACATTCCGAAAAGCGGTTGCTGAAGCAGGACTCAACCCTTACCTGACTGAAATAGTCAACCTCAGGGAACACGTTTCTTGGGCGCACACCCATGAACCTGAGAAAGCAACGGAAAAAGCCAAGGCTCTTGTACGCATGGGCGTTGCCCGAGCCCGACTTCTCGAACCCCTGCATAAACGGAAAGTGAGCGTGGAAAAAAGCGTCTTGATCGTCGGTGGAGGCATAGCAGGTATACAATCCTCTCTTGACCTGGCAAACGCTGGTTTCAAAGTCTACGTGGTTGAAAAAGCCCCTAGCATCGGTGGGCGCATGGCTCAGCTGGATAAAACATTTCCAACTCTCGATTGCAGCGCGTGCATTCTAACGCCGAAAATGGTCGATGTGGCGAAGCATAAGAATATCACACTCATGACGAACGCTGAAGTGACAGGCGTGGAAGGCTTCGTTGGCAACTATAATGTTACAATCCTCAAGAGACCGAGGTATGTCGATGCGAAAAAATGTGTTGGCTGTGAAGCATGCATCAAAGTCTGTCCAGTGAAAGTTCCAGACAAATTCAATGAGAATCTAACTGAAAGAAGAGCTGTGTACGTCTACTCGGCTCATGCAGTGCCGAAAATCGCAATTATCAGCCCTGAAAACTGCTTGAGGCTGAAAACCAAGAAGGACGTGTGCGGCAAGTGTCAAACAGTCTGTGAACCCAAGGCGATAAATTTCGAACAACAACCAGAATCGGTCCAAATCAAGGTAGGCGGAATAATCGCTGCAGTCGGATCAGAAGTGTTCGATGCCACAAGAATGGCAGAACTCGGATACGGACGCTTCAAAAACGTCATTTCAAACATGGAATTTGAAAGAATCTCTGACGCATCTGGACCGACAAAGGGGAAGATACTTACTCCAAAAGATGGAAAAACCCCCAAAACCATAGCATTCATCCAATGTGTGGGTTCGCGCGACAAACGTTTTCACGAGTACTGTTGTCGCGTAGGATGTATGGTTACCTTGAAACAGGCAATTCTAGCCCGCGAAAAAATCCACGAACCAGTGAGAATATTCATTTGTTACATCGATATGCGAGCCTTTGGCAAAGGTTATGACGAATTCTACAGACGCGCGAGGGACATGGACATAGACTTCATTGCGGGCATTCCGTCGGAGATTCACGGTACCCCAGACGGTTCATTGCATTTTGATGTTTATGACAAAGGAACAAACAAACTTCTTGAGATACACCCGGACATGGTCGTCCTAGGAACGGGACTTGTCCCGAACAAAGATCTTGAGAGAATCAGTTCGCTTTTCCATGCGGCAAGAAGCGCGGATGGATTCCTACTGGAAGCGCACCCGAAGCTTCGACCTCTTGAAAGCGCTGTGGCTGGAGTGTTTCTTGCTGGAGCATGTCAAGGACCCAAAGATATCCCAGATACTGTTGCTCAGGCCAGTGGAGCAGCGGCAAAAGCAATAGACCTGCTGTCGAGCGGCGAAATCGAGCTTGAACCATTGAAGGCCGTGGTAGATAAGGATCTGTGCAGCGGATGTCGAATATGCGAGTCAATCTGCCCGTTTGTAGCCATAGAAATGAAAACTGAAAAAGTGAAAGGCGAAGAGAGACTGAGAGCCGACGTTATTGAAGCCTTATGTCAAGGATGTGGCGCTTGCAGTTCAGCTTGCCCGACTGGAGCGATCAAGATCCAGCAGTACAATAACGAACAGGTTGTTACACAAGTTCAAGCAGCCCTCAATGAGACATGCGTTGAAGGAGGAAAATAGAGTGAGCCTCGTCGACCTGATGTCAATGGCCAAGCCCAACCTCGAAACGCGAGACAGAGTATTGTCAAGGCTCAAAACGAAAGAACTAGTAAACTGTTATCAGTGCATAAAATGCACGAGCGGATGCACCGCTCTGAAACTCCTAGAGCTCAAGCCCCATGAGATTATGAAATTGGTCAACCTCGGCTTCGTTGATGAGTTGCCCACTTCGGACATAATCTGGACGTGCGCTACATGTTTGAAATGCGTGCAACGGTGCCCACAGAAAGCGTCACCCTATCACGTCATAATAGCTCTCAGAAACCTTGCAGTTGAAAAGGAAGCAAAAGTTCCAGAGACCTACCTGAAAATTGTCTCACAGATACTCGAAACGGGACTAGCGGAACCTCCCCAGAAGATCGTAACCAAAAAGATGGAAACAGTAGACCGGGAGTGCTTGCAGCTGCCTAAGATCAAAGCTCCCAAAGAAAGCTTCCAAACAGCATTCATGAAAGCAATGGAGGAAAGATAAAAACGAAAATCGCCGTCTTCTGGGGCTGCTGCATACAAGCAAGCCAACTAGCTTACGAAATGTCCCTGCGTGAAACTCTTCCGAAACTCGGCGTTGAACTAGTCGATCTGACGGAGTCTTTCTGCTGCGGTGATCCTGTCAAGAGCGTCAACGAATTCACCGCCAATTTCCTGGCGGCCAGAATCCTGGCCCTTGCAAACCAAACAGGCTTAGAGAACCTGCTTGTCCCGTGTAATCGTTGTCACTTCACAATTTCCGAAGCTCAAGACACCATGAAGAACAATCCGAAGACTGCGCAGAAAATCATTGATCTCCTCAAAGAAGAAGGCTTGCAATACAACCCAGGCATCAAAATCTGGCATACTATCGATTTCTTACACGATAGTGTCGGATTGACGAAGATAAGAAAGGCCGTGAAAAAACCTCTCAAAGGACTCAAGGTAGCCACTCACATTGGTTGCCAGATAATCAGATATAGCGATCTAGGAAGGGTTGATGATGCAGAAAACCCGCGAAAGCTCGACGAGCTGTTGACCACACTCGGTGTTGAGTCTGTTGATTACCCCGAGAAACTGGATTGTTGTGGAGCAGCGCTCATGCGCAGTCATATCGACTCAGCGCTTTCGCTTGCTGGTTCCAAGCTCAAAGCCGTGCAAAACCTTGGCGTGGGTGGAATGGTTGTCTCGTGTCCCGATTGTCAATTGATGTTTGACGCCAGACAGAAGGATGCTGGAACAACCGTTGGCACGAAACTCAACGTTCCCGTGGTCTATTTCACGCAGCTTCTGGGGTTGGCTCTGGGCATTGACGAGAAGAAGCTCGGGTTGCAGCTGAACCAAAGCCCTGCTGAAGAACTTCTGGCAAAGATCCAGAGTTAGCGTCGTGCGCGTTCGAACAGGAGGACGCAGTCTTCGGGATCTACTTCTTCACATAGTTCTGAACTGGATCTGTTTCCTAGCTGATCACTGGTTACGTAGCGAACCTCTACGGTTTGGACACATCTTTCTATCTCTTGACTGCCTTCGCAGTTTCGGCTTTGAGGCAAAACAGAAGGTGGGCTACTGAAGTAGCTTTTTCAGTTCTTCTTTCAGGGCTGGTACCACTTCGTAAAGGTTGCCCACAACTCCATAATCTGCAATTTCGAATATTGGTGCTTCAGGATCCTTATTTATTGCCACTATTATCTTGGAGTCTCGTATTCCGGCAACGTGTTGGATTACTCCTGAAATGCCGCAGGCTATGTAGAGTTTAGGTTTGACCTTGTGTCCCGACAGCCCGATCCAGTCGGTAAACCATTTTCGATCTTCCACGAGCGGTCTTGTGCTTCCTACTTGCCCTCCGATGGCTTTTGCAAGATCCTCCAGCAGCACAATGTCATCCTTTTTCTCTAATCCTCTGCCGCCGGAGACTATGTAATCAGCTTCTTCGATACGCACGTTTGAAGTCGTGAGAGGTTTTCTCCCTATGACTTCGGTCTTAGGACTCTCAAATTGCAGGTCCAACTTCACTGTCTGTCCTGTCCGATCTTTCTTTTCCGGTTTGTCAAAGGCTCTTGCAGGAACAGTTGCGATCTGCGGTTTAGATTTGAACGTGATCCTGGCGAAGGCGTTCCCACCATAGGTTATTCTTTCACCGACAAGTCTTCCGTTTTCGTCAATGCTTAGTCGTGCGCAGTCAGGAACGCACCCTGCGTCGAGTCGGGTGGCGAGTCTCGCCGCTAGGGGTTTACCGTTTCTAGTTGAGCCGATTAGTATGATTTCTGGATGATGGGCAACTGCAAGATTGCTCAAGATTCCAAGATAAGCTTCGGCTTGAAAACGTTCGAGACTAGGATTGTCAACGATGTAGACTTTGTCTGCCCCGTATTTTATCAGGTCGGCCACCTTGTCTTGCACGTTGTTTCCTATGAGGATCGCAGACAGTTCGGTTTTCGTTTTGTCTGCCAGTTCTCTTCCTTTTCCAAGCAGTTCCAAAATGAGATCGTAAGTCTCGGAAAAAACCCAGATGCCTTTGTTTTCGCTCATGTCAGTCACTTCCTCCCAATGACACCCTCTTGGATAATTGCCTTAGCCAGTTTCTCTGCGATCTCTTGAACTGATTCGCCTGTGACTTTGATTTTCTTCCTGTCCATTTTTGGAGCAAGTACGCTAATGATTTCGATTCTTGAACCTATCTTCTCGGCCGTAACGTTCAAGTCTTTCAAAGACCACGCTACTATCTCCTTCTTTGAAGCTTTCATTATCATCATCAGCGAAGGTATTCGAGGCTGGTTTATCTCGCGCGTAACAGAGATCAAAGCAGGCATCTTTGCTTTCACGGTCTCACTTGCATCTTCGAGCGATCTCTCGGCGATGACTGCATCACCCTCAACCGTGACTTTTCCGACGGATGTGATCTGAGGCACATTCAACATTTCAGATAGTCTTGGCCCAACTAGTCCTGAGAAACTGTCCAACGATGAATCTCCGCAGAGAATGAGATCGAATTCTCCTATTTTCTTGACCATCTCTGCCAAAACGTATGCCGTCCCCCAAGTGTCTGTACCTTGCAGGGCAGGATCATTAAGCCAATAGGCTTTGTCAGCGCCTAGTGCAAGTCCTTCCCGCAACACGGCTTTAGCATCTTCGGAGCTCACTGTCAACGTTATGATCTCACCGCCAAGTTTCTCTTTGATTCTGATGGCTTCTTCGAGTGCGTTTTTGTCGAAATCACTCATCTTCCTGGGCGCACCGGCTGTAACCAATTGTCTAGTTGCAGGGTCGACCTTCAACTGAGAAACATCAACCGCCTGTTTCATACAAACGAGTATACGTTTCAAGAAAGTTCACCAGAGACTTTTCTATTTGAAAAAACGAACGCGAGAGTGCTATATTAAAACTTCCGTTCTCATCTTACTGTATCTACGAACACTTCTTGCCGCTTCTTCAGTCGCGCCGAAATCTTTTGCTGAAGCTAGACCCGCCTTCTTTTGGAGGAAAGCTTGCCAAGTAGTTTCAAAGCATTTGATTCTTCAGTCACGTCTCTGATCTGGATAGCTCCAGCCTTTTCAGCTTCTGAAAACAATTCCTCACCTTTTTCTGATCGAACGATAGCAAGATTCCAACCGTCCAATCCTAGACCTCCGACTGAAATGTCAGCTAGTTCAGCACTGAAGTCGGAGCAGAATCGACAGCTTCTCCTGACGTACTGCTTCGCTTCCGCGAGCGGAAGAGTTGCCACCCGTCCATCTTTCATCGTTATAACAAGTTTTCCTTTTATATTGATTTTCGCAACGTTCTGCAAATCTAATTTGAGTTCGCGGTGGAGGTGTTGCTCGATAAGTGTTTCAAAATCGAAACACTCTGAACACATAAGGCCTATGAGGAGTTTGACCGAGTTGTATTTCTTCAGCCCGGCATACTGCAGTCTTCTTATAGCGCTAATCTGGCAAGGCGTTCCAACAAAAGCAATGGCTGACTTCCTTTTTATTGCCTCTGCGAGTGCAAGAAGATTCGGAGAATAAGAGTACCGTGTTCCAGCACAAGCCAAGAGATCTACTTCGCTTGACGCAATCTTCGGAACAGGATACAAGGGCTTGTTAGGATCGACTCCTGACACGACCGCACAGGAAACGTAACCGCTGTCTAAAGCACACATTAGGAGCACTGTAACAACGCCGCCGTCTTGTGCAACTCTTAGTATTTGCTCGTCTGTTGCTCGAGCCACAACTGTACGACGATGGACTCCGAACACATCTTCGACTTTACGTTCCCTGCCAAACGAGAATCTCTCCATGTCCGACAACGACCACTGGTACTGAGCACACACTTTGGCGCATATACCGCACTCTCCGCACTTTTCAACGAGGCTTGGTTTCGCTTCAACAAGAGCCAGACAATCGTAAGGACAGGCAACGATGCATGCGCAACAACCAGTGCACGTGTCTTTCGAAAGAACACTTTTCTCCAGAGTGTCGTGGAAACTGGCCTTCAATAGATCCATTGAAGATCAACATTCACGAGAAGAGAGACAAATTTAAGCTTTTGTGGGATGGACAAACCGATCTCATACAGATCCGCTATT
>CAZHZB010000053.1:0-6503 GCA_964537045.1 uncultured Candidatus Bathyarchaeia archaeon
CCTGTTGTTCCCCCAGCCAGTTTCTCCTCCAAGACAATGGTTTTGAGCCCGCTTCTTACCCCGTAAATCCCGGCAGATAAACCGGCGGCGCCAGCGCCGACGATTATCAGATCATAGCTTTCCATGTTGTCGTCCTCGAAACAAATAATCTTTGGGTCAGTTGTTTATGAAGCATTCGCACAATTGGGCCAGCGAATTCGTAGCGAGCCGCGAGACAACAGTCGTGGATAGAATCTGATGTAAAAAAGGCGGTTTTGAAGCGCTTTTCTGTACAAGTTCTGTTAGTACTGAATGCGCTTTGTCACGTGGGTTTCAGACCACGCACTTTGACACTTGCAACTGCGCTCGCGAGATCCTTTGCTCTTTTGGCGGAGATACCCATTTTCTTCATTGCCTTCTTCGAAGCATCGTCTCTGAAATAGTCGTCAACAGGAAATGTCGTTTCTTCCACAATTTCTACCTTGTCAAAGCCTGCATCTTTGATAAGCTTGAGGTATTCGTCTTTCATGATCGCGCCTGAAACGCATTCGATGTAGGCGTACATGTTCTTTCGAATGAATTCAGGAAGCTCTTTCAACAAGACGATATCTGAAATCATCATTCTGCCGCCTGGTTTGAGCACTCTGAAAGCTTCTTCGAACACTCTCTTCTTGTCTGGTGACAAGTTTATGACGCAGTTAGAGATTATGATGTCAGCAGTGTTGTCAGCAACAGGCAGGTTTTCAATCTCTCCAAGTCGAAACTCAACGTTCTTGTGTTTGCTTTTTCTCAGATTGTCTCTTGCTTTGTCAATCATTTCAGGTGTCATGTCTACTCCGATGACTCTTCCTTTGTCGCCAACCTTGTTGGCCGCTAAGAAACAGTCGAGTCCTCCGCCCGCACCCAGATCAACAATAGTCTCTCCCTCTTTCAACGATGCAAGCGCGATCGGATTTCCACAGCCAAAGCTGACGGTCGCACTTTCAGGAACTGACCTCAACTCCTTTTCGCTGTAACCGACGCTCTTGGCAGTCTCTGAGCCGCCACAGCAACTTGCCGACTTGATCATCTTGCCATATCCTTTTCTGACAATTCTTCTCACTTTCTCTTCTCTCACATTCCCCACCTCCTTCACTTGAAAATCTCCTTCATGGTCGGTCCAAGCATAGTCTTCACAGTCTTTCCAAGGTCATCGGCTTTGACCATCATGATGCAGCACATCTCTCCATCACGTTCGCACCCAATAAGCGCCAACTTGTCATTCGCCTTCAGCTTCGCTTTCTCTCGCAAATCCTTTGGAAGTACTATTTGGCCTTTGGAGTCAATCGTTACTACTGCATCAACTCGGCAGCATCCTTGCTCGCTGCTCATATTCTCACAGGCAGTTAGTAATGTTTTCGGAATATTTAAACTTGTCTGAAAAATCAGAATATTCAGAATATTCCTATCGCAACATTAGTGTGAGGTGATGAAGACTCACGTCTGGCGTCTGTCGCCAACAAAAAGCAGAAGAGGTCTCATAGAGCGAGGGCCAGAATTTCGGCTATATCCATAATTTGGATTTTGCCTTCAACACCAGTTGTCTTGACGGCATCTTCAAAGGTCAACATGCAGTACGGACAGGCTACTGCAAGAATCTCTGCTCCTGCTTCAACAGCGTCCTTTACTCGTGTTTCTGCCAGTCTTGGACCAGGAATGTCAACCCACATTCTTCCGCCGCCTCCTTCGCAGCAAACGCTTCTGGCTCTTGATCGGTCAAATTCCAGCAACTTCACGCCCGGAACGCTCTCGATGACTTTCCGAGGCTCGTCGTAGATCCCGTTCTGTTTACCCAAGAAGCACGGATCGTGGTAAATGACCTTCTTATTGACTTCCTTGCATAGGGTCAACTTCTTCTCGTCAACAAGTTTCGCAAGCAATTGGGTGTGATGGAGAGGCTCAACACTCGTCTGGTTATAGCGATTTTTGAAAGCATGGTAACCATGTGGACAGCTTGTTACGGTTTGCTTAACGCTGTACTTGTTGAAGGACTTCATATTCTCTTCAACCAGAAAATCGAAAAGACCTTTCTCACCCATGCCGTAGACCTCGCTTCCGCAGCAGTTTTCCTCATCGCCCAAGACTCCGAAGTTCAATCCTGCCTTTTCGAAACACTTCACGAGGCTTTTCGGAACGTTCTGAACACGCGTATCATAGGCGGCTGTACAGCCAACGAAGAACAGGATATCCGCTCCTTGCGAGATGGGCTTGACATTCAACCCTTGCATCCATTCACTACGTTTGTTGCGCATTCTCCCCCATGGGTTACCGTTCTTGAATATGCTCTCCAAAGCGTCTCTGATCGTCGGTGCGATCTGTCCCTCCTCAACCGCCATACCACGGACGTCAATCAGAAACTCGTAAGGATTCAGATCTTTCGGGCACCGAACACCACACGTACTGCAGGTTGTGCAGCTCCATAATTCGTTCTGTGAGTGCTGAGTCAACTTGCCCAAGGAAGAAACTTCACGCATGTACTTCCTAACGTTCAAGTTAGCCTTTCTGGCGACCGGACAGCTTCCCGTACACGTTCCACACTGAATACATTCGAGAAGTTTGTGTTTCTGGGTAAGCTCTTGGGCATTCATTCCATCCATCACTTTTCAATGAGACGGGAGCATAAGGTTATTAAAGCGTTTTCCCGTCAATGACATAAAAAGTTCATGTTTAGAGGAGATTTCCATCCATGGAGAAGAAATCGCCAAAGATCGGCATTTTCGTGTGTGAATGTGGCGGCAACATAGGCGATGTGGTAGACGTAAAATCAGTCATCGAAACCGCAAAGACCTGGCCCGATGTCTCAGTCGCAAAATATAACAAATATCTGTGCTCTAAACCAGCTCAAGAAATGATTCTTGAAGCCGTGAAAAAGGAAAATCTTGACCGAGTTGTCGTCGCGAGCTGCACTCCAAGAATGCACTTGGCCACTTTTCAATCGGTGATGGAAAGAGCAGGACTCAACCCCTTCATGCTCGAGTTCGTTAACATCAGAGAACAGGACTCGTGGGTTCACGGTCCACACCCCTCACCCGAGGCAACGAGGAAAGCCGTCAGCCTGATCAAAGGAGGCTACGAAAGAAGCCGAGAACTCGAACCCCTCCAAACCATCAGCGAAAAAGGCTCACGAGAAATCCTCATAGTCGGCGGAGGAATATCCGGGATCACAGCCGCACTCGAGTTGGGTTATCTTGGTCACAAAGTCCATCTCGTAGAGCGCAAGGCAAGCCTCGGCGGCAACATGGCCAAGCTTACAAAAGTCTTCCCCACACTGGACTGTGCACAGTGCATACTAACACCCAGAATGGCTGAAGTAGGCAGAAACCCCAACGTCACCATATACAGTTACGCAGAAGTGAAGGAAGTCAGTGGAAGACCCGGAAACTACCACGTCAAAGTCTTCACAAAACCCCGCGGTGTCGACGTACAGAAATGTCGAAACTGCGGAGTCTGCGCTAAAGTTTGCCCAGTATCAGTCCCAGACGAGTTCAACGAAGGACGATCACAAAGGAAAGCAGCCTACATCGAATTCCCGCAAGCCGTTCCCTCAGCATACACGATCGACTTCAAATCCTGCACGAAATGCGGAAAATGCGAACAACTCTGCCCAGCCAAAGCCATATCACTGGCAGACCAAGGATCGACAACTGACCTTCACGTGGGCGGCATAATCTTCGCTACAGGCTATCAACTCTATGATCCAAAGAAACTCGACACTCTCGGCTACGGCAGCTACAAAGACGTCATCACAATGATGGAACTTGAACGATTCGTTTCAGCAACAGGGCCGACGAGCGGCATTGTCAAAAGGGCAGACGGCACCGATGTCAAGAGAATGGCAATAGTCCTTTGCGCGGGCTCAAGAGACAAAAACTACATTCCCTACTGCAGCCGAATCTGCTGCATGTACTCACTGAAACAAGCTTTCGTTCTCAAGAAAATGCTGGGAATCGATGTCACTATCTACTACACTGACATCAGAGCCACAGGCAAAGGCTACGAAGACCTGTATTGGAGAGATCAAGAAGCTGGAGTCAACTTCATCCGAGGCAAGGTGGCAGAAGTCTACAAAGACAACAAGACGGGCAAGCTTGTCGTAGTAGCTGAAGACACGATAACAAGCGAATTGACTGAAGAACAATTCGACATGATCGGCTTGGCAACACCAATGGTTCCACCCGACGGCTTGAAAGAACTGGCCGAAAAAATGAAAGTTTCAATAGGCGAAGACGGCTTCGTAACCGAAAAACATCCAAAACTCGACCCCGTCGACACTCTAACAACAGGAATTTTCGCTTGCGGCTGCGCCCTGAGCCCCAAAGACGTTCGAGACACAGTCTCCGACGGTCTCGGCGCATCTGCCAAAGCAGCGTTGTTCCTAAAGAGCGACTATATCACAACCTCTCCTGAAAAAGCATACGTGATCACAGATCTCTGCAACGGTTGCAACGCTTGTGTACCAGTTTGCCCAACGAACGCCATCACCATGCAAAACGGCAAAGCAAGAATCAACCCGTTCCAGTGCACAGGCTGCGGCGCATGCATACCCGTCTGCCCACAAGAAGCGATAGACTTCAAAAACGCAACCACAAAACAGATAATCGCCAACCTTAGAGGAGTCCTCGCAGAAAAACAATCAGGCGAAATCAGAGTCGTGGCCTTCGTAGACAAGAACGTTGGCTACACTGGCATGGACTTCCTAGGACTGGACCGCACCAACTACCCTGAAAACCTCAGGATAGTCGCTGTTCCAACCACAGCTATTTTAGGCTTGAAACATCTGCTCTATGCCTTTGCATACGGAGCTGACGGCGTATTGGTCATCGAAGGAACGCAGGAGATCGACGAAAAGTTCACCAAGAAGCGAATGATTGACATGGGAAAAGAACTGGCAAAATACGGGGTCGAAAACATGCGCATACGTTACAGTTACGTACCCTTACCAGTTTACAAGAAAGCAGCGGAACTGTTCACGATGTTTACTGACAGAATAAAGAAGTTCGGTCCATTGACAGATGACAAACGCAATGTAATCAAACAGAAGATGTCTATCTAGACTTTTTTCTGTTCTTCAAGGCGAGAGAAAAGCATCAGCATTGAATCAACCAACGCACCGCAATTCGTCCAAAGGCCCACAACTTTCGTCTTTTTTCTCCTTTGGCCTTTCTCTTCGCTTTTTTTCTTATAGATTGTGAGAAGCATTTTCCTGTCTGTAACCATGAAACAAGGCAATCCTTCCACATCATGAGTGCACTGGCTTTGAGTTGCCCAACCAAGCTGCTCACAAATCAACTTGCTCTTCAACGAGTTCTCGATCAACAGGCTAATACTGACGTCAAACGAACGTTGCTCCAAGGTTCCAAAGAAATCACTGTTGTAAAACATAGCGAGAAGACTGTCCGGTGCAAAAATTTTGACTTCGCTCTCTGTTTTCTCAAGTAGCTCCCTAGCCTTCAGGATCACGTGGGGCGAACCTTCGAGTATCTGAAAAACCTCTTTCTCGCTATCATGAATCTTGGGCTTTGGCATTGACGACCAAATCTGGATTAGCTCCGATTTCTCCTTCTCTAGGAGATTCACTTTCATCCTTTGAGCTTCCACGAGCTGCTCAACTGCTTTATCAAGAGGGACTGCTGTAAACTTCAAAGGTGCCTCGAACGTTTCGATGACGATGCCCCTTTTCTCTAAGTCACGAAGTATTCTGTAGACTTCTGTTCGGTGAAGGAAAATGGCTTCAGCAATTTCTGATGCCTTCTTTTCTCCTGCCATAGCAAGGTGAAGATACGTTTTCACCTCACTTTCAGACAGTCCATACTTCACCAGAGCGCTTTCCACGATCTCTATTTGTCTGTTCACCGCTGCGTCTTTGCGGACAAATCTTGACATGTCCCACTTGTCGCCAGGTGTTCTGATGAACCCAGGTTTCGGCACAGAAAACGTCAACAGTTGTTCACCCATTCTTTGCTGGTCTTCAAGCAACAGTCTGACGGAAAATATACTTTATACTTATGAATTCTGAATATGAATTGCAACTAAACTTCAACATTATGCTCTTACTTTTCAATGGTCACTTTCCGTTAACGGCATCGTCCGCTCTTCTTAGGGATGGAACGTGTCTGTCGCGCGGTCTACACACCAGCTTCTAAGTAGAATTCCTGTGCATACATGTGGTTCGCGGCGAAAAAAGTCGGGCGACCTTTTTCCCGTTAAAAAAAGGAGGGACCCGGTATGAATTGGAAAATACTAGCCGTTCGAACTTTGCCCTTGATGCTTTTTGCAGTCTGCTTCTTTATTAAGACAATTTGGGGCGATGTACCAGCTTTGTGCTAGCGGAGCGTGAACGTATGGAGTTCCGCAAGCCCATTTCTTTCTTATTGAACACAAAGAAACGTCTAATTCGGAATGAGACACTGAGGTTTTTGTTATTCATAGAAAAAGCGCCGAAACACAAAGTCATGCAAGACATTAATCCGCTACTTCTTGCTTTT
>CAZHZB010000054.1:0-3697 GCA_964537045.1 uncultured Candidatus Bathyarchaeia archaeon
TTTGAACAGGTAGTTCAAAGACTTGAAATCGCAAGGAACAGATTGGGAGAAGAGCGAATTGCTTTGCTGCACCCAGACTGCGGCATGAGACCTACTGGCGAAGATGCTGTAGAACCCATACTGAACTTAGTATCTTCCTCAGCCAGATATTTCGAGGAAAAGAAGTGATGTGTTAGCGGTCATCCTGAATTAGATAAGTTCTCCTCTGGCGACCATGACCACTTTTCCTCCGACGAAAACATGTATCATTCCTTCCCTATTTTCCGCCTTAAGATGCAGCAGGGAGGGTCGTCCTATCTCGCAGCCTTGTTCGACTCTAGCATTGACTACGTGATCACCAAAGTAGTGGTACCGTGACAAATAACCCGCTAAGCAACCGTTGGCAGACCCGGTTGCCGGATCTTCGGGTATTCCAAACAAATCGACGAAAACTCGTACGTTCAGGTTGTTTTCTTTGTTGTAGGTTTCGGGGCAGAAAACAAGTATCTCTGCCTGTGTTTCTTTCGTCAGTTGCGAGTGTTTGTCTTTGTCGATTCTGACCCGTTTCACTGCGTCCAAGGTTTTCAGAGGAACTATGACAAAAGGAACGCCGGTCGACACTTCCTGAATGGGAAATTTACTGTCGATCTCGTTTACATCAAGCCCTAGAACCTCCGAGACCTGTTCAGCATCGAATATTTTGCCGAAGATGGGTGGAATCTGTTTCATCCAGAGTATTTCTTGCCCTTTCCTGTCTTTTTCGAAGGTAACGGGTATTTGTCCAACTTTCAGGTTGAGTACAACCTTATTGATTGTTCCTTCGGCTATGTTCTGTCTTATCACGTAGGCAGTGCCCAGAGTTGGGTGGCCGGCAAAAGGCATTTCTCTCGCAGGCGTGAAGATGCGTACATCGTATCCTCCATTTTGCTCTTTGTCTGAAAGGATGAAGGTTGTTTCGGAAAAGTGCATTTCATTGGCGATTCTCTGCATTTGGTCGCTTGAGAGGGCACTAGCGTTTCTGACTACGGAAAGCTGATTTCCAGCGTACTTTTCCTCAGCAAACACGTCAACCAGATAGAAAGTCAAACCCGTCATCCTAATTTCCAGCCACCGGGTGATCAGTTCCAATTTTCATCAAATTCACCAAAGTCCAGGCGCATCTCATGCTCCCCAGAATGGTACTTTTTTCCTCATGACATTGATGTATTCACTGAGCGCCTCTTGCTCTTCGGGCGTTAGTTTTTCTGCGAGTTTTGTCTGCAGGATTTTGGCGTGGGGCTCTGGCACTTTGACGTAAAGTACGTCTTTTTCGAAAATGTGTCTTCCAACAATGGGTTTGTCAAGTGAAATAGCTACTTCTGCTCCTTTTCCCGCGTTGGGTACAGCTTCGCCTTTGTCCTGTATCTGCTGTATTTCTCCTATCTCTTGACCGTCTTCTGCTCTTATGAGCGAGCATTTTGGTTTGATGGTGCCTGCGAGTACTTCGACTCCAAATATCGCGGGTTTGGCTCTTCGGAAAATGTAACCTGCCATAATTCTGAGTTTAGCAGGTTTCACTAGTGCGTCAAAGTCTTGTTCGAGCCCTGTTTCTCGCTTTCCCTTGTACCATGCCAAGTACTCCTCAATCACATGATAGATTATTCTGTCTCGGAAAACGGTGACTCCCCGAGCTGCGGCTTCCTCTTCAGCGTCTGGAAGTATTTTGACGTTGAAAGCCAATATGGCTCCGTACAGCGGTGCATGTTCTTTTACAGCTGACGCTTCGACCACATCTCGTTTTGAAATATCTCCAACGTCTGCGAGCCTGATCGGCACGTTGTTTTGTCTGAGGATCTCCGCGATGGCTTCAAGCGAACCCAACGCGTCGGTTTTCACAACAACTCCGTCAGTGTCCGTTGCGATTCTTATTTTCCCGATTTCTTCGGCAATCAGCTTCGCGTATTTCTCAGGGTCCTCCTCTTTAGGAACTCCATACAGAGTTGCACCCGCTAGAACGCCTTCCAAGTCAGGAGCAACTATTTTCACTCCGGCCGCGGCTGACACTGAGTCTACGGAGGAGAATTTGTCTCTAGGATCCCTTATTTCATCCAAGGGTTTTGGAACAAGAATCGCACGCGTGCGTGTCGTAATTGGTTTTTCCCTTCCGCCCACAACGATCAGATCATCTTTGGACAAAATGCCATCGTAGATTATCGTGTTGAGCGTCAGTCCAAGCCCAGGCTCTTCTTTCACTTCCAGAACCGTTCCCTTTGCAGGGCCTTCCGTCGTTTGCAGACGTTTCTTCAGGAATTGCTGCGTCAACCCTACGAGCACCATTATCAGCTCTGCTATACCTTCACCCGTTTTGGCGCTCGTAGGTACTATCGCAACAGTTGACATGAACTCTTTGATCCTGTCAAACCGGTCTACCTTGAATCCCAGCCGTGAGAACACGCCAATAACATCATAGATCTTGTTGTCCAAATCCTCTCGGACATACGGATCCTGCAAAGCATAGGATTTTGAGAAAGGCGTATCAAGATAAGACTTCCAGCCTGGCACTCGGTCGATCATGTTTGCCGCAACTAGGAACGGAGTCTTCCTAGTTTTCAGGATCTCTATGCATTCGTAGGTTTGAGCTTCAAAACCTCTCAAAACGTTGACAACAAGAATCGCAATATCCGCAACGCTGCCGCCTCTCCTGCGCAGGTTTGTGAAAACCTCATGTCCCGGTGTGTCCACGATAAGCAACCCGGGGATTTCTATTTCGCTCTTCATTCTCGTCAACATAGGGCCAACCAATTGGCTGAGAGTCTCGACAGGAAAATAGCTGGCACCTATATGCTGCGTTATTCCGCCTACTTCGCGAGCCTGAACACTCGTCTTACGAATCTTGTCCAGCAAGGAAGTCTTGCCGCTGTCAACATGCCCCAGAACACACACGATTGGTTGACGAATCGGCACTTCAGCTTTTCTCCGTTAGTTTTAGTGAACAAGGCGGTACATTCAAAGTTAATAAATACTTGTCTTAATAAATCCTCAGTTGAAGAGGTGATACGCGCATGCCATACTGTTGGAAATGCGGAGCCAAACTCGTGGATGAGGACAAATTCTGTACGACTTGCGGCGCGAAGGTCTCCAAGATTATTCGCGAAGAATACACGGTTACTGCAGATAACCTTGTCGACAGAGTGAAAGAGCTACTTCACGAAGGAAACGTCACCAGAATAATAATCAAGGACATGAAGGGAAAAGAGCTTCTAGAGATACCCGCAACAATAGGTGTGCTCGGCGCAGTGATCGTACCCTGGCTAGCCGTTCTTGGCGTAATCGCTGCTCTGGCCACGAACTGCAAAATAGTTGTTGAAAGAAGAGAATAATCGCTATTCGGGTTTGGCTGTCATCAAGACTAGGCCCAAAATCACAAGCACCACGCTTAGGAAAGCAAAGAACCCTGTGAACGACAAGAGAGTGTCCATGCTCGTTAGTGTAAAGTAGAGCGTTATGACGCCCACGACCAAGATTATCAGACCGAAGAATTTCTCGGTGGTACTGAGTCCAAAACTGCCTTCTCCGCTCATCCTAGTCCATTCCTCATTGTATACTTCGCACTTGTAACGATACACGCTTATTTTATGGTTTCGCTCGAAGAACGACAGTTGAGAACCAATATCGGATGCCTACAATGACCGCAATTGATTCGTATGATGTGCGCCGTGGTCACTTTGTTTCTTCAAGC
>CAZHZB010000054.1:3797-6500 GCA_964537045.1 uncultured Candidatus Bathyarchaeia archaeon
AATGACCGCAATTGATTCGTATGATGTGCGCCGTGGTCACTTTGTTTCTTCAAGCTTCTGAGGCAAGTATTCGTCGACGATGTACGTTAAACCATACCTGCTGAACGCCTCTTGCTCCGCCTTGCGCTTTATTTTCATGAATGTCTTAATCTCCCTCCGCCACAAAGGATCTTTGTATCTCGGGTCTTTCTGCAACTCGTACAATCTCTTCATGTCGACTTCGTCTAAGGGATCTGTCGGCAATTTGTAGTTGACGATGTCTGTCGCCCACACTCCGCTCCATTTCGCATCAGGAGTGTTCAACTCTCTCAGGTGAGCGGCGTTAGCTGACCCTGAGATGATGACCATGGCTATGTGCATTCCCCACGGATCACCGTCCGTGAATATGTAGACTGGAAGGTTAAGTTCTTCACTCAGTCTTCTTATGAAGTGTCTTGTCGCTCTCGGCGCCTGCCCGGCAGTCATAACAAGTAGCGAATTATATTTCCTGTGCACGTTTTCTTCTATGAATCTGGTGAACAAACCGCCTTTCTCGATTGCTATCACCTTATCCGCCGAGGTTTTCACAAACTCGGACGAGGTCAAAGCTGGACCGATAAGCACGCCGTCTGGGTGAGACGTCAAATCCAGCGTTTTTCCTTCATAACCCGGCACAGTGTACTCAATCGTCAAATCGCCGAACACCGCTGAACGTTCTTCAGGAAAAATGTTGAAGTCCTCTCTGGAAAATCCCAATATCGTTTCCAGGTCAGTTATGATGTTGTTTGATTCCTGCTGATCCTTGAACGTCATCTCATAAGCTTGGGCCGAATAATAGACATCTCTCAAAGTCGACGTCTTCCGTTGTGACGAAAGCTCGTTTGAAAATAACGCAGTCCAAACCAACTGTGTGAAAGGCTTCAAATGACTTATGTTTCGCGCACTTCTTCGAACTTTTCTATCGCCTAGAATGAACTGTCTGAGCGTTTCATCATACATTATGTTGTCTGTCGAACGGCTCGGCATGTCGATTGCTGGAAAATTGCTATGGTCAAGTTGATCATAAATGTCAATTCCAAGCTTCTCAAGGCTTGCCAACACTTCCTTCTTTCTCTCGCTTATGCTGAACTTACGCTTCTTCTGATCCATATTTTTTCACACTCGCCAAAAGCTTCTCGATATCAGGCCTTCGCTTCTTGCCAGCCAGTTGGGTTGAGAACTCTGCTATTCTCGGCAGATATTTGCTGAACACGCCCAGTCTTTTTCTTTCTTTGTCCACGTGTTCTCTTTTTGACAGGAAGAGCTGGATTTGACGAGCAACTTCCCGCAGCCCATTAGCAATTTCTCTTCTTACTTCAGGCCTGTCAGCGATGAACTCTTTGCCCACCGTTTTATAGGGCACTTTGGTGCTGCAGATGTGCACGAATATAGCTACTGGCATTTCAGGCGTGACCCTGTATCTGCGCCAATTCATCGCTTGAATAACCCTGAGCGAAACATCGTTCGCTTCATCATACAGCAAAGGTATCCGGTTGGCAAAACGGTAAACCATGAAGTTGCCTCTTGCCGGGATTTCACCACCGTAAGCTATGCCTGTCTCAACAATGAACGGGTGTCCTGCGTATGTTGCAGGTTTGCGCTGGTGAACTGACACGAACTCGGGATTTAGTTCCTTCAAGATTCCTGTCCTCAGGAGATCTTCACCAAGGGGCGACAAACAACTGGCATCTGGTGGCAGAAAGTCAGGAAACTTTTTAAGCATATGCATGAGCCTGACGATCTCTTCATGGTCAAGTCGCTTCGGGTTTTTGGATGGACTCAGATTGCTGTATTCCAGAAACTTCTTAGCCGTAATGTCCCCGACTCGGTGAAAATGATTCCTCAAGAAATCCAGCATGTTCTTGTAAGGTGTTATCTGGATCAGTCGTTGAAGTAATTCAACGTCCACACCGTAAGGATGCGGTTTGGTCTCCTTCGGTGCAGTCGGCATGTCTTTGGTCACCCGAATGAACTTGTACAACCTGCCCTTCGGATCGACAAAAGTGAGGTTTGCGTACGGGTTTACCATGGCAGTCTGTTTGAAGTAATCCAAAATCTTGGGCATCGCTCTGAAATAGTCGCCTTCGAGCGTGAACTCAACGATGGTTCCGCGCCACATCTCCTTGTTTATCAAAACCTTCCTGTCAAGGATCAACGGACGATTGCGTTGAATATCAATCATCAACTTGTACATGTGCGTCTTCGAAATGCCTGTACTCGAAACAATCGAGGCCGGCTGATGTGTAGTTATCTGTCCGTACAATATCGCCATTTTGCCGCCGAGTCCGAACGTGCCTCTCTGCTGCTTTAACTTGTATTTTGAACCGAAAAGAATCTGCCCAAAAGCCGACGGAATGTGCCGAGGCGGAACCCCGATGCCGTTATCTTCCACGCGAAGCTTGTAGATCTGCGTATCTTTAGTGGCTTCTCCCTCGTAAGACAGACGCACATAAATGTCGGGAACAAGCCTGTGGCTTTCCGCCGCGTCCAACGAGTTTTCAACGAGTTCTCTGATCGCGACGAAAATGGCTCTAGACGGGTTTGTAAACCCTGCAATATCTCTGTTTCTGTAGAAAAAGTCTGCAGCAGAGATTTCTTCAAACGTCTGAGCCACTTAAGCCTTCCCAACCTTCTACCATTAGAATTATCTTTGATATGTTGCGCTCGTTCTTTAACTTAACTACC